>NZ_JBAGKV010000080.1:0-1649 GCF_037049705.1 Janthinobacterium sp. LPB2021202312-11-4
CACTACGACCATCAGCAATCCGCCGATCAGAATCCCTCCGAGGCTTTCCAGCGGACGGCCGACATCGGCGACACCAGGATCAAACATCCCCCAAAGTCCCATAGCCATCGCTTGGACCATTGCCAGGCCGACAGCGCTAATCACAATCGCTGCTGCCAGGCCACCCACGGCCAAAGCAGGATAGAGGAAGATGAAGATGAAGGCGTTCCACCCTTTGGCCGACAATTGAGAGGTGTGCTCTTCGCCTTTCGGTGCGGCCATACCAGCCGACCAGAGCGTCACTCCGAAAAAGGTCGTAGCAACGGCTACGAGCCAGCTGATTGCCCCCATCAGTCCATAGATTGCAAACAATAGAGGCATCACATAGCCAAGTAACCCGCCGGAGACAATCATTACTCCTCCGATTGCTTTTGGCAGCGTCCCATCAGTGATTGAGTTAAGACCGGGGATATATTTCGCGATCGTCCCGCCCGCAAAAAATCCAATGCCAGTGCCAACGAGCGAGCGTCCCCAGGACGCAATGTTGTGGATATTCTGGTTCGAGGGCCCGGTCGTGGACTTGAGGATGTCGAGCGAAAAAACTCTAGCCAGCAGCGACTTTTCAGCACCAACATTTCCAGGTTGAATCTGTGCCAGGGCTTCGCTTTCGACCAGTTTTGAGAGCGAGTCGCCCGGAGTCATCGCCGAAAGCGTGGATTTTGGCATCATCTGTGCGGTCGCGCCCTCTGCGTAGCTAGCAGCACGTGAGAAGTCGCTCGCTGCGCGCAACACGAAAGTGCCGCCGAGCATCCAACCCCAGTTCTTTACTTCGTCAAAATACGCTTCACTACGAGCAGCCTGGTCAGTTGCAATCGTGGTGCTGATGGTTCGCTCAACCATGGTTTTATACCAGTCTGCGGACTGACTAGCCCATGTGATACTTTCCTCAAAAAATGTCTTCGCGTCCCCTGCCCCCACAGTCCCGTCCCGAGCCAAAATCGCCTGCTGGACGGCATGCTCGACCAGACCGATCCAGATCTGACGCTGAGCCGAGGCTATACCGACCTCGATAGAGGCGGCATTGTTTTTCTTGACCTGTTCATACTCATCACTGCATGTCATTGACGACAACCAACCGGATTGGCAAAACCACCCCTCGGTTTCCATCTCCCCCTCGACCGTACCAGTAACCGCGTCGAGATCGATCAATCGTTGGACACCCATGCTGACAGCACGGGCCAATTCGTCGCTCGGAGGAATTAACGGTATCTGTAAAGATCGGCCCGCGTTTGCGATATACACGCCTGCAGCAGCGGCTTCAGTCGAGCCCGCAGCTGGATACTTACCGCCGTAAACCTGATTCCATTTTATTTTTAAAGCCTCACTCGCAAGGTCACGACTCGTTAGCGAATTTAATTGATCGTTCGGATCTCGGAATATTTTCAGACCAGCGAGTTGGACCGCTGAGATTTTCCAACTGTTTAGCATGTCCAAAGCGACTTTCGCGTCGACTTCAACTCGGAATTGCGGATCACTAAACAGGTTATGGCGATGCATCAGTTCAAATGCATTGTGTTGCATCGTGTCGCCGAATTCGGCCGCAGATTTGGAGACACCGGCGACAAGAGCGTGTCCTGGCGTCAAAGTGATCTGAATCCCGCCGGCACTAG
>NZ_JBAGKV010000081.1:0-1346 GCF_037049705.1 Janthinobacterium sp. LPB2021202312-11-4
CTAGAAAATGAAAGTTCAGGCAATTTTCTATTGGGGAATTATGGATTCTGGCATGGAGGTATCCATATCACCAACAGGAGCGCACCTCAGTGCGTACTTGACGAGCCTGTACGCTGTATGGGTGATGGGGTGGTTGTTGCTTATCGCCTGAACAAGGATTATCTGAGAAGCGAATTTGCAGGCGGAGCTTCTACAGAAACATTAAAGTACTCAAATTCTTTTTGCCTTGTTCGACATGATTATAAGTCACCAGCGAACTCTCAAGGTGCTGGTGATATTTGCAATGAGCTGACGCTCTACAGTCTCTATATGCACTTGTTACCTTTTGATCGTTATCCAGCTTCGCCGGATGAGATTCCCGCACCAAGGATTAAGATGATCGCAACAGGTTTTAAAGCCCGAAGCGATATCATGGGCGCTGCGGGTTGTGAAGAATATGGAGCAATTTCGGCTGGAGCCGAAATCGAAATTCTTGAAGAACATACAGACCATATTCATGCGAAAGGAAAACTAATTGCGGGCAGCGTAGCCGGACGTACGGTCGGTCAGGAATTTTGGTTCGCCTACAAGCAGAATGGTGTTGCGTACCAAAGAGCTGATGGCACACCTAGTTGGAAACCCGTAATCCTTCGTGAGAGAACTCAGCCCGGTTATTGGAAAGGCAAAGTAAAAGCGGTAGTCGCGGCATCGGGATTAACACTGCGTCAACCACCCGCGACATTGTCACATGGTGCTCCAGCAGGGGAAGTATTGAGTGCTGCGACGAGTCAAGGGGGCGCTAAACCTCTAGTTTTATGCACCAACAGCACAATTGAGTTTGATAGTGGAAAAATTCTGAATCTGAAGTTGGGAAGTAAAATCCTGCGAATGGCAGAGTGTACGTTCGTGCCAAACACCTCCGGTACTCCTACAGGATTAAAAAGTCATAATCTGCCGGTACCTGATACTTTCTGGGCGTGTGTAGAAGATATTTCCCCAAACCTATTTGTTCAATGGCAAGGACTTACACCCTCTGTCTTTGATGAAGTGGTACTTATGGATACGGCGATCAAGGCTGGTGATCCGATTAGTTACCTTGGGTTGAACGAAAATATTTCTACGCCCGAAGGTGGGAGC
Source organism: Janthinobacterium sp. LPB2021202312-11-4 (assembly GCF_037049705.1). NCBI lineage: Bacteria > Pseudomonadati > Pseudomonadota > Betaproteobacteria > Burkholderiales > Oxalobacteraceae > Janthinobacterium > Janthinobacterium sp. LPB2021202312-11-4. The sequence continues at coordinate 1,117 of NZ_JBAGKV010000081.1, forward strand.
TCCAGCAAGTATCAAGTCCATATAGAAATCTTCTCAGCTGACTCTAGAATCGAAGATTTTCTGCAAAATAAGTCTGGTATCAAAGACGGTAAGCAATATCTTCATTTGCCAGCTAAAATAGTGCTGAATAAAAAATCTCCTGAGTCTGGAACAATTGAGTTGTCCGGAGAGCACTTTATAGAGTTAAGAAAAGCTGTGCCCTTTAAAGATACAGTCGAGTGGTACGATTT
>NZ_JBAGKV010000082.1:0-1179 GCF_037049705.1 Janthinobacterium sp. LPB2021202312-11-4
ATGCGAACCTTGATATTCACCGAGCTGCTAAACCCGATCGCTGATGGGTCAGCGACCCGCAAACGATAAAACCCGGGTCCAAGGCGCACAAGCCGGCGGATTCTGGCGTAGGTGTAGGCAATGGAGCAAGGTGTTGTAGCTTTCATCAGGTAACACGACGGCTTGTTAAACAAGAGCGTTAAACATCACGAAAACCTGTGAGAGCGGGTTTGCTGTGCCCCACAGGTAATCGTGTGTTTTTTGACCCATTAATTGCACTCGCCATCGTACGTGTTGCGTTGGTTATTTACTTTATTCGCGCTGCAGTGCAAAAAACTATTAGCTCTTCTTTTTAATGCTGTTTCGATCATCTATTTTTCAAATGTGAAATCATCTAGCGCGAAAAAAAACCAGTGACTCTAATGAATTTAATTCCTGTTGCGGAAAAAGTTACTTTCACCTTTTGATAATTCGGGGGTAGGGTTATGATGGGTTTTTCTCCCAGTAAATTATTGTCTGCATCAAAATACTGGGCTTTACATAAATGTACATCTGAACCTACATATTGATTTTCGTAAGCCCAAAAGGATACTGATGAGCATTTTGATTTTAGCTCAAAAAATAATCCGACAGTTTCGGCGGGGAAGTCGGGGGGCACGGAGAGTTCGAATAGGGGGAGAGAGATAGCAGCTCCGATACAATTTCCATCAAAGTCCAGCAAAATATATTTCGCCGGTAAAATCGCTGCAACATTAACCGGAGGCGATTCAGGAATGCGCGATATAAACATGGAAGGGGTTTCCGTTCTTAAATTTATTTCGATAAATTGAGTTGGAATACTCTCAAAATCTTCCGAAGTCACAAACGGCGCAGAACCAATCTTTACTTCGTTTTTCGGGAAATCGATAAGATCTAGTGAGTCACTGCTATCGTTGAAAGTAACTTTTAACTCCGTCACTAACTGACTATCTTTTTTCAATTTCTCAAGTTCACTGCGTGCGAGTACCGCACTCAGTCCATTAGTCACCTCCGCTGCACTGACACTTTTATTGTCCAGCAGTGAAATAACTAACGGGCTCCCATTTTCCTGAGTCCCCACACAACGCAATGACACTTTTTGCCCCACGGCCATCCACGGGGTCCAAGGCTTAATTTTTACAGTGGCGTTGCCGGCAAAAGAATCCAGATCCAAGACATCCG
>NZ_JBAGKV010000083.1:0-1112 GCF_037049705.1 Janthinobacterium sp. LPB2021202312-11-4
CACAACATGCGCATCCACCACAAATCCCCTGTGGGAGCCGGGCTTGCCCGCGAAGAGGCCATCACATTCAACTCATAAATCAGCCGTCAGCCCGCCAAGGCTAGGCCCGCGCCCGAATCTGCCGCCCCAGCACGTCCATCACATCGCAGCCATCACGCAACAACATCGCCGCAGCGTGGGCCAGTTGCTGCACATCCGCGCCTTTGGCTCGGGTGATGTCGAGGCTGGCCAGGCTTTCCATCATCTGCGTCACCGCCAGAAAACGACTGGCGGCGCTGCCGTGCAACACCTCCAGCGGTGCTTGAGTGGCGACCAGCAACACCGGGATGTCGCTGTCGTTGTGGGTCATCGGCATAGGCGCGCTCATGACCCACCTCCCGCGTGCGCGGCATGCAAACCGTCGATCGAGGCCTGGACGATGGAACGGGCGGTGCCGAGCATGTGTTTGCTGGCCCAGCGCATTGAAACGGCGTGTTCCGCGCAGGTGGCGTTGGGGGCCTGGGCGGCGAGGGCTTCGGCGACGCTGAGGTAGACCGAGGCGTGTTCCAGGGCGTCGAGGATGGGGATGTCGGGTTGGACGGCGAGGAGGTGATGGTCGACGTGATCGCAGGGGGCGAAGGGGGTGGGTTTTGTGGTTGCGGTGGTCATGGGGGAAACCTCTTGGATGTTAGAGATCACCACGTCATCGCCGTCAAACGAATAGGTGGCAACTGTGTGCAGGTTGACGGACCGGTCCAAGAACCCGGCGCACTCGAAAGTGCCCCGCACACAGTCACCATAAGCTGTGCATCGAGCACGAGAGTGCACGAGCAGATTTGGTGGACAATGCGCGTCTTGGACTTGCCGGGCCGTCAAACCCGATCACGAATGTGTCGTGACGGGCGTGAGGATAGGGAGAGCGGGCAGGGCAGTCAACCGGCCCAAGGTCTGAAATGGCCGGTTTGACTGTAGGTATGTTCCGAGGCTGAAAGTGATGCTGTGCCTAAGGTGGAAGGGGACACATTAGAGATTTGGCCCCCTTTTTTCGCTTCGTTAAAATATATAATTGATTTTCTTAGGGAAGGTCTGAAGTACCCACCGTTTTTTTGATACTCCAACCATTTGGAGTTCAA
>NZ_JBAGKV010000084.1:0-1107 GCF_037049705.1 Janthinobacterium sp. LPB2021202312-11-4
CTTTGTAAACATCGTCTGCATCGGTGAACTGTTTACCGTCTGACTTTCGGAACGGGTATTGGAAATTTATCAAAGGTGTCGGCCCTGCCGGCACAGGGGCAGTTGGAGATAGAGCTGGCGAAGCCGCGGGCGCTGGTTGCGCACCTCTAAACTGTGGTTTAGGACGCAGAACCTTCTCTGGCATTGGCCAGTGATGGCTATTCGGGCCATATAATGCCGTTTTCGGGCCATGCGATTGCGAGCCGAAAAAATTCCCTGGAGTCGCACTACCGCTAAGGGTTTCAATAACTCCGGTATGCCCATGAAAAATAATCCAAAGTGCAATATCACCGGGTTCGGCACTCTCAACTGGAACTTCCTCGAAATGCACTCTATCAGTATTTAGTTCAGATGTTGTCCGGTAGGGAATTGTATATCCCGCGTCCTTCAGCAATCGATAAACTAGACCCGAGCAGTCGATTTCTTTCTTACCGTTGTTATCATTGTCAGTTTCACCTTTGTAAGGACCGTATTCATAACCGCTACGATACTTATCTAGTTGTTCGAGTAGTCCGGTGCTCATCAGAAGCCTCCTGCTTTAATACACTGAATTGAGTCATCTGTGATAACACCTCGTGCCACCAAACGGTCAAGCTCGCGGGTAACAGATTGAGGCTCGGTCTTTTGAGCTTCTCGATAACACGCCACTGCCCGAGGTAGATCAGAAGGAACAACGGTGTCGCCTTCGTAAACCTCGCCCAGCCTAATAAGCGCTTGAGTTGAACCCCGCGTAGAAGCACTCTCCAAGGTGGCTATTGATTTTTGTGGATCGATACAAGCACGTTTACTCTCGTAATCACCTTCATCGCAATAAAATAGTGCGAGCGTCACGGCTACATCAGGGATGCTGTTAGATGCTTGAACTAAAAGATCCAGAATCTTGGCATTTTCCAATCGCGGTGATTGTCCAGCAAGGCTGATTCCCGCAGCAGCGGCTGCAGCTTGGGCTGATCCTTTTCGGGCACCATCTAAATAGCTATCCAATGCTGCGGCGTACAAATAGATGCCAGACTCAGGGGAAGCCTTATTGACTAGCCTGTCGAATATCACGCCTTTTTTAAGCTCTAG
>NZ_JBAGKV010000085.1:0-1035 GCF_037049705.1 Janthinobacterium sp. LPB2021202312-11-4
CTAAATGTGTTGAATGGCTTAGAGCAATGCCCGAAAAAAATAGAATATTGGCGAGGGTGGCCGTTGCAGAACGTTTCTGGAGGGACGCATTTTCTTCCCTTATGGGCATTTTACCGAAAGCTTGGTGCAGAATTTACAAGGAAACTCTATTCTGAAACTCATATCTTCCTTTCAGGAAGGCGTTATCGAGCAATGCCATTGCTATCGTATCTAGGAGATTTTATAGAGGCTCAACCATCAGATATCACACCTACACACTTAACTTCAGACGTATTCATGAATGAATTCTGGGATCGTTTTGTAAAGTATTACGTTACAACAGCATATGATAGCGGACAAGGCCAGAAATTAAGCACCATCGCATCGGCCTGGAACGTGCAATTCTCAGCTTTCGTACGCAACCAACTCATTCCGGCATCAGTACTAAGTGGGGGATATGCTGGATTACCCGTTTTACCAAAGAGACTGTATAACAATGCGGCCTCCAGAATCAGCACAGGAAATGACGGAACGCTGGTTCATTCAAAATTATTGCACGATATTCCACTAGAGGTGACAGACCAAGCGGCCATCTACAATATTTTTGATAATCTAACATCATCAATGAATGACTTAACAACCTGGGCTAAAGCTGAGGTGGCAGATCTAGAGGCCAGACTAAATCGTCGGTTGCGAGAAGCACCTAATGGAAAACTCCGCCGGATCGGTGGACTTGGAGAAAAAGAGGGCGGCCAAATTCAATGGATGAGAGATCGCAATAATCCAGCATGCTTTGCTAATGCAGCACGAAATATCGAAGAGCACTCCTATTCATATATAATGGAGCGAGCTGTCCAAATTTTTGCTTCGCCATTTGCAGAAACAGCATATGAGCTAGGATTAGCAACAACAGGATCATTGTACCCACACTGCCTACTACTCGTAAGTTTGTATCCCAAAATCACCGTTGGCTTCTTGGAAAACTTGGAGATATATGATGAGCATGGAAAAAAAATTGGTTTCATCCCAACCGACAACGGGTATCAGTTAGTTGGG
>NZ_JBAGKV010000009.1:0-214860 GCF_037049705.1 Janthinobacterium sp. LPB2021202312-11-4
TTAGCGTAATCGTTATTATTTACTTCGCCTACTCCTTGCCACCACACCCAACAAAGGCCCGACGACCATACCTGCCAGCAATGACAATATAATAAATACTGAGAGAGGAACCTCTGACGCCGACCATCCAAAAAAGCTCAAAGTAACAAATTGTTGATTTTCCAGCACAAATACCAAAACTGACAGCATCAGCATCAACAAAACAGATATGAGCAGTAGGCGTTTTAAATTACGCATGCATTACTCCGCACGACTAAATGTGTCACACCAAGTCCTCATCCTCATCCTCATTCACCCGATCACGTAGCTCTTTGCCCGGCTTGAAATGCGGGACGAACTTGCCGTCAAGGCTGACGGACTGACCGGTCTTTGGATTACGGCCTACTCGTGGTGCACGGTAATGCAAAGAGAAGCTGCCAAAACCACGGATCTCAATACGATCCCCAGTGGCCAGGCATTGGGACATTTGCTCAAGCATGGTCTTGATGGCCAGCTCAACATCCTTGGATGAGAGCAGCCCTTGATGGGTGACAATTCGTTCGATCAACTCCGACTTCGTCATATTTTTCCCTTCTTTTTCAAGCAGCTAGATCAGCGCTTCAAAGGTTTTAGCATGCCCGGAGGAATTTGAACAGCCCAGGGTTTGACATATCGTTACCAGTACCGACAGACCCATTTTCAACGCACCGCAACACAATCACGATAACCACTGTCACCTACAGATCACCAACATCGTCCGCGTGAGGTAACCCGCAGGATTGAAACCAAAAGGAAACACATCCTCCTCCTTGACGTCATCGGACCTCACAACAACCTTGTAACCCGCCGCCTTGCACTCCCTGTCAGCGCGCTTGCGACATTTCTCCCAGCCCGACCCTAATCCAGAACAATCGATTTCAATACCACTACCCCCGCGTACGACATGGGTCTTGGCGTTAGTAGTACAACCGGCCAATGTCAGCACAGCTATTGTGACAATGAGCTTGTTCATTCACATCCTTATGCCAGGCACAGCGCCCGACTCTTGTTTGCTTCAGGCCTAAGCCTAGCTGCAAATAAGCGGTTGATCCGGCTAAAGAAACAGACAGCGCGCTAAGAGGATTGGTTTCATGACATGGCGCTGAAGTGATGCCCGGTCACAGACAGCGCCGCATTCGAGCGCCTCCTGCAGGATCTCTCTCACGTAACAACCCATCGCTTACCAAATTCCAGGCACAAAAAAGGGCGACCGAAGTCGCCCTTTTTCTATGGTCTGACAGAACTTAGTTCTGTTTTTCCATTTGTGCACGCAACAGGTCGCCCAGAGTGGTAGGACCAGCAGCAGGTTCCGAAGTCGCTGGCTTGTCGCGCAGGCTTTGGATTGCTTCTTTCTCTTCAGCATCGTCTTTCGACTTGATGGAGAGCTGGATTACGCGGCTCTTGCGGTCAACGCTGATGATCTTGGCTTCTACTTCCTGGCCTTCTTTCAGAACGTTGCGCGCGTCTTCAACGCGGTCACGGCTGATTTCGGAGGCTTTCAGAGTCGCTTCGATATCGTCGGCCAAAGTGATGATGGCGCCTTTAGCGTCAACTTCTTTCACGATGCCTTTAACGATTGCGCCTTTGTCGTTCTCTTGAACGTACTCGGAGAACGGATCGCTTTCCAGTTGCTTGATACCCAGGGAGATGCGCTCGCGCTCTGGGTCAACCGACAGGATAACGGTGTCCAGCTCGTCGCCCTTCTTGAAGCGGCGAACGGCTTCTTCGCCCACTTCGTTCCAGGAGATGTCGGACAGGTGAACCAGACCGTCGATGCCGCCGTCCAGACCAATGAAGATACCGAAATCGGTGATCGACTTGATGGTGCCGGAGATTTTATCGCCCTTGTTGAACTGGCCAGAGAAATCTTCCCATGGGTTAGATTTGCACTGTTTGATGCCGAGGGAGATACGACGACGCTCTTCGTCGATGTCCAGAACCATAACTTCCACTTCGTCGCCGACTTGTACGACTTTCGAAGGGTGGATGTTTTTGTTGGTCCAGTCCATTTCGGAAACGTGTACCAGGCCTTCAACGCCTTCTTCCAGCTCAGCGAAGCAGCCGTAGTCGGTCAGGTTGGTTACACGAGCGGTAACGCGAGTGCTTTCTGGGTAACGGGCTTTGATAGCAACCCATGGATCTTCGCCCAGTTGCTTGAGGCCCAGGGAAACACGATTGCGTTCGCGATCGTACTTCAGAACCTTGACATCAATCTCGTCGCCAACATTGACGATTTCGGAAGGATGCTTGATACGCTTCCAAGCCATGTCGGTAATGTGCAGCAGGCCATCGACGCCACCCAGATCGACGAATGCGCCGTAATCGGTGAGGTTCTTGACGATACCTTTGACTTGTTGGCCTTCCTGCAGGGATTCCAGCAGAGCTTCACGCTCAGCGGAGTTCTCGGCTTCGAGGACGCTACGACGGGAAACGACAACGTTGTTGCGTTTCTGGTCGAGTTTGATGACCTTGAATTCCAGCTCTTTGCCTTCCAGGTGCGTGGTGTCGCGCACCGGACGGACGTCAACCAGAGAACCTGGCAGGAACGCACGGATGCCGTTAACGTCGACAGTGAAGCCGCCTTTAACCTTACCGTTGATAACGCCCTTGACCACTTCTTCGGCTGCGAAGGCTGCTTCCAGAACAATCCAGCATTCAGCGCGCTTGGCTTTTTCACGGGACAGCTTGGTTTCACCAAAGCCGTCTTCAACCGAGTCCAGAGCAACGTGAACTTCGTCACCGACGTTGATAGTCAGTTCGCCAGCATCGTTGTAGAACTGCTCAAGCGGGATGAGTGCTTCAGACTTCAGGCCAGCGTGAACGGTTACCCAGCGAGCTTGGTAATCGATATCAACGATAACACCGGTGATGATGGAGCCTGCCTGAAGGTTCAGGGTTTTTAGGCTTTCTTCAAAGAGTTCCGCAAAGCTTTCGCTCATTTTAATTCCTGTTGAATAAGGGCGAAGGATACGCCCATCTCCACATCCCAGACGACGTGGGTTACGTTCATTAGAAGAAGCATCGCAAGACTATGACTGGTCCCCTGCAAAGCTTCTTGGTCACCCGGCGATATCGCGAATGGCGATCTCGCTCATGATGCGTTCCAGCACCTGATCGATGGATAATTCCGTGGAATCCAGCTGTATGGCGTCAGCCGCCGGTTTGAGCGGGGCTACCGCTCGCTGGGTGTCACGCTCATCGCGGACACGTATCTCATCTAGCAGACTCGACAGACTAACACCATCGACTTTGCCCTTCAACTGCAAGTATCGACGGCGCGCACGCTCCTCGGCACTGGCGGTCAGGAATATCTTCAGCGGCGCATCAGGAAATACCACCGTTCCCATGTCGCGACCATCGGCCACCAGGCCCGGGGCCTCCTGAAATGCCCGCTGGCGCTGCAGCAGCGCGTCGCGCACCGCCGGCAGCGCGGCGACTTGCGAAGCCCACGCCCCAACCTGCTCGTTACGCAGATCGTCGGTCACATCGTCGCCTTCGAGGATGATCCGCTGCGGATGACCTTCCGTCGCGCCGACGAACTGCACGTCCAGATGAGCGGCCAACAACTTCAGCGATTCTTCATTGGTCAGGTCAACGCCATGATTGCGCGCCGCGAACGCCAGCAAACGGTACAACGCACCGGAATCCAGCAGGCACCAGCCCAGACGCTTGGCCAGAATCCCGGCGATAGTGCCCTTGCCCGAACCGCTAGGTCCGTCGATGGTGATGACCGGTGGCTTGATAATCACGACTGAGCCTCTTGAGCAACACGAATACCAACCTGCGCGCACAGCGCCAGGAAGTTCGGGAACGAGGTCGCGACGTTGGCGCAGTCATGGATGCGAATCGGTGCGGTAGCGCGCAGCGAAGCCACGCTGAAGGCCATGGCAATCCGGTGATCGCCGTGACCATGCACTTCGCCGCCGCCGATCAGGCCGCCGTCGATGATGATGCCGTCCGGCGTCGGCTCGCACTTGACGCCCAGCGCCAGCAAGCCATCGGCCATGACCTGAATCCGGTCCGACTCCTTGACCCGCAGCTCTTCGGCGCCGCGCAGCACGGTGCGCCCTTCGGCACAAGCTGCAGCCACGAACAACACCGGGAATTCGTCGATGGCCAGCGGAACCAGCGCCTCGGGAATCTCGATACCCTTGAGTTTAGCTGCCCGCACGCGCAGGTCAGCCACCGGTTCGCCACCGACTTCACGCTGGTTTTCCAGGGTGATGTCGGCACCCATCAGGCGCAGGATGTCGATCACACCGGTACGGGTCGGGTTGATGCCGACGTGCTCAAGCACCAGCTCCGAACCTTCGGCGATCGACGCAGCCACCAGGAAGAACGCCGACGACGAGATATCGCCCGGCACTTCAATGTGGGTGGCGGTCAGCTTGTGGCCGGACTCGACCGATGCGGTAGCGCCATTGACGGTCACCGGGTAGCCGAAGCCACGCAGCATGCGCTCGGTGTGATCGCGGGTCGGCGCAGGCTCGGTCACGGTGGTCTTGCCTTCGGCATACAGCCCCGCCAGCAGCAGGCAGGACTTAACCTGGGCACTGGCCATCGGCATGGTGTAGGTCAGGCCTTTGAGTTTGTTGCCGCCACGAATGGTCATCGGCGGACGACCTTCAGCGGCGGTCTCGATCACGGCGCCCATTTCACGCAGCGGATTGGCCACGCGATTCATCGGACGCTTGGACAGCGAGGCATCACCGGTCAGGGTGCTGTCGAAGCTCTGCGCAGCCAACAGACCGGACAGCAGGCGCATCGAAGTGCCGGAGTTGCCCAGATAGATCGGACCTGGCGCAGGCTTCAGGCCATGCAAGCCGACACCGTGAATGGTCACGCGACCGTGGTGCGGACCTTCGATCACGACACCCATGTCACGGAAGGCTTGCAAGGTCGCCAGGGCATCTTCGCCCTCAAGGAAACCTTCCACTTCGGTGGTGCCTTCAGCCAGGGAGCCGAGCATGATCGAACGGTGGGAAATCGATTTGTCGCCCGGTACACGAATCCGCCCAGTCAGGCGGCCACCAGGTTGTGCCAGGAAAATCAGGTCGTTGGAGTTCATAGCGTCCACATAAGCCCGGCGGGCCAGGATTTTACTGAAATGTTCGCGGGCAACCCGGGCGCGAGTGAATACGCCCAACAATTGGTGCCCATCCCCTGCATCGACCGCGTCGCGCAAGGCGTCGAGGTCGCTGCGAAATGTATCGAGTGTGCGCAGGACAGCTTCGCGATTGGCGAGGAAGATGTCGTGCCACATCACCGGGTCGCTTCCGGCGATTCTTGTGAAATCGCGGAAACCGCCCGCAGCGTAACGGAAGATCTCAAGATTTTCATTGCGTTTGGCCAGCGAATCGACCAAACCGAACGCCAGCAAGTGCGGCAAATGGCTCGTCGCCGCCAACACTTCGTCATGACGCTCGACCTGCATGTGCTCGACGTCGGCGCCCAATTCGCGCCACAAACGGTCGACCACGGCCAGGGCCGCCGGATCGGTTTGATCCAGCGGGGTCAAAATCACTTTATGGCGACGGAACAGCTCGGCATTGGAGGCTTCCACCCCGCTCTGCTCGGAACCGGCAATCGGATGCCCCGGCACGAAACGCGTCGGCATGCCGCCAAACGCCTCGGTGGCCGCACGCACCACATTGCCTTTGGCGCTGCCGACGTCGGTCAGGATCGCTTGCCCCAGATCCATGTCGGCCAAACGGCCGAGCATTTTTTCCATGGCAAGGATCGGCACGGCCAGTTGGATCACATCAGCACCCTGGCAAGCAGCCACCAGGTCTTCTTCGCAGCGATCCACCACGCCCAACTCGACCGCCAGCTTGCGCGACTGCGGATCGAGATCGACCCCGACCACTTCGCGGCACAGGCCGCTTTCACGCAAGCCTTTGGCAAACGAACCACCGATCAACCCCAGACCGACCACCACCAGGCGCCCGATCATAGGTTCAGCAGATTGCAGTGCAGTGACATCAACCACGAGCCAGAACCTTGGTCAGCGCCTCAAGAAAGCGACTGTTTTCGGCCGGCAGACCGATGGTGATGCGCAAATGGTTCGGCATGCCGTAATTGGCCACCGGACGCACGATCACGCCTTCGCGCAGCAAGCCCTGGAAGACCGGCGCCGCGACTTGCCCCAGATCGACGCAGATAAAGTTGCCCTTGGACGGAATCCAGCTCAGCCCCAGCTCGCGGAAACCCGCTTGCAGTTGCAGCATGCCGGCTTCGTTCAAACGACGGCTTTCGGCCAGGTACTCGGCATCCTGCAATGCCGCGCAAGCAGCGGCCAGGGCCAGGCTGTTGACGTTGAACGGCTGGCGCACCCGGTTCAGCACATCGGCGACTACGGCAGTGGACAAACCATAACCGACCCGCAGCGCCGCCAGGCCGTAAGCCTTGGAGAAGGTGCGCGAGACCAGCAGGTTCGGATACGCCGCGAGGAAGTCCAGGCCATCGGGCAAGTCGCTGCCTTCGGCATACTCGATGTAAGCCTCGTCCAGCACCACCAGCACATGGGCCGGTACGTCTTGCAGGAACTCGTCCAGCGCTTCAGCGCCGAACCAGGTGCCGGTCGGGTTGTTCGGGTTGGCGATGAACACCACGCGAGTATCGACATCGATTGCGGCCAGCATCGCCGGCAGATCATGGCCCCAGTCTTTGGCCGGGATAACCCGCGCCTCGGCACCCACAGCCTGGGTCACGATCGGATAGACCGCGAACGCGTGCTCGCTGAACACTGCGTTCAGGCCTGGCGCCAGATACGCGCGGGCAACCAACTCCAGAATGTCGTTGGAACCGTTGCCCAGCGTCACTTGATTGAGCTCGACGCGGCACTGTTCGGCCAACAGGGTCTTGAGCGCAAAACCGTTGCCGTCCGGATAACGGGTCAGCTCGGCCAATGCTTCGCGAATCGCGGCCAACGCCTTGGGGCTGGCGCCCAGCGGGTTTTCGTTGCTGGCCAGTTTGACGATTTTGGCCGGATCGATGTTCAGCTCGCGCGCCAGTTCGTCCACGGGCTTGCCCGGAACGTACGGCGAAAGTTGTTGCACGCCCGGCTGTGCCAGAGCGAGGAAGTCGCCACTCATTTGCTACCCCTTAGAGAACGGCTTTCGGGTAGGAACCCAGCACTTTGAGTGCTACTGCTTCCTGACTGATCTTTTCCAGCACACCTTTTACCAGCGGATCGCGGTGGTGGCCGACGAAGTCGATGAAGAACACGTAGGTCCATTTACCGCTGCGCGACGGACGGGTCTCGATCCGTGTCAGATCGATGCCGTTGTCGTGGAACGGCACCAGCAACTCGTGCAGTGCGCCAGGCTTGTTGCTCATGGACACGATGATCGAGGTCTTGTCGTCGCCGGTCGGTGGCACTTCCTGGCTGCCGATCATCAGGAAGCGCGTGGAGTTGTCCGGGCGATCCTCGATTTTCTCGGCCAGACGGGTCAGCCCGTACAAACCTGCCGCCATGTCGCCGGCAATCGCCGCCGAGTTCCACTCACCCTTGACCCGCTTGGCCGCTTCGGCGTTGCTCGACACCGCCACGCGCTCGACATTCGGGTAATGCGCGTCCAGCCACTTGCGGCACTGGGCCAGGGACTGGGCGTGGGAATAGATACGGCTGATGCTGTCGGTCTTGGTGTTTTCACCTACCAACAGATGGTGGTGAATCCGCAGCTCGACTTCGCCACAGATCACCATGTCGTGTTCCAGGAAGCTGTCGAGGGTGTGGTTGACCGCGCCTTCGGTGGAGTTTTCCACCGGGACCACGCCAAAATTCACCGCACCGGCCGCGACTTCACGGAACACTTCGTCGATGGCCGCCATCGGCTTGCTGATCACCGCGTGGCCGAAATGCTTCATGGCCGCCGCTTGGGTGAAGGTGCCTTCAGGGCCGAGGTAGGCCACTTTCAGCGGCTGCTCGAGGGCCAGGCACGACGACATGATCTCGCGGAACAACCGCGCCATCTCTTCGTTGCCCAGCGGCCCCTTGTTGCGTTCCATCACACGCTTGAGCACCTGAGCTTCGCGCTCAGGACGATAGAACACCGGCACTTCGCCTTCGGCCAGCGAGGCCATCTTTACTCGCGCAACTTCCTGGGCGCAGCGTGCGCGCTCGCTGATCAGCTCCAGGACTTTAGTGTCCAGGGCATCAATGCGAACCCGCAGTGCCTTGAGTTCTTGCTCAGACATTAGCCGTGTTCCTTCTCGAACTCTGCCATGTACGAAATCAGTGCGTTGACCGCAACGATATCGACGGCGTTGTAGATGGAGGCACGCATGCCGCCCACCGAACGGTGACCCTTGAGGTTCAACAGCCCACGCTCGTCGGCACCGGCCAGGAATGGCTTGTCCAGGCGATCGTCGGCCAGGCGGAACGGCACGTTCATCCACGAGCGATCCGTTTTGTTGATCGGGTTGCTGTACAAGCCGCTGGCGTCGATGAAGTCATACAGCGTGCGCTGCTTCACTTCATTGAGCTTGCCGATGGCCTCAACCCCACCCTGCTCTTTCAGCCACTCGAACACCAGGCCGGACAAGTACCAGGCCAGGGTTGGCGGGGTGTTGTACATCGAGCCGTTATCCGCCGCGACCTTGTAGTCAAGCATGGTCGGGCACAGGGAGCGGGCGCGACCCAACAGGTCTTCGCGAACGATGTTCACGACAATGCCGCTCGGGCCGATGTTTTTCTGGGCACCGGCGTAGATCATGCCGAAGCGCGACACATCCACGGGGCGCGAGAGGATGTCGGAAGACATGTCAGCCACCAGCGGAACGTCACCGGTTTGCGGAATCCAGTTGAATTCCAGGCCGCCGATGGTTTCGTTCGGCGCGTAGTGAACGTAGGCCGCGTCTTTGGACAGCTTCCACTCGTTCTGGCCGGGAATGGCGAAATAGTCGTAAGGCTTGGCGGTAGCGGCAACGTTGACGTGGCCGTAGCGCGAAGCTTCTTCGATGGCTTTCTGCGACCAGATACCGGTGTCGATATAGTCGGCCGAGCCACCTTCAGGCAACAGGTTCAGCGGGATCTGAGCAAACTGCTGACTGGCGCCGCCCTGCAGGAACAGCACTTTATAGTTCGAGGGGATATTCAGCAGATCACGCAGATCCTGCTCGGCCTTGGTGGCGATGGACACGAACTCATCACTGCGATGGCTCATTTCCATGACCGACAAGCCCTTGCCGTGCCAATCAAGGAGTTCACCCTGAGCGCGCTTCAGGACAGCTTCAGGAAGTGCCGCAGGACCGGCACAGAAGTTATAGGCTCTCTTGCTCACATCCAATCTCGCTCTGATTTGGTGGTATCACGCAATAAATCTGAAAATTTGAAACCCTGCAGGAGCCGTAGGAACCGTAGGAGCTGTCGAGTGCAACGAGGCTGCGATCTTTTCCCTAGCCCCACAAAGCAAGATCAAAAGATCGCAGCCTCGTTGCACTCGACAGCTCCTACAATCCCTACAGTTTTTACATTCCGGCATTACGTATTCAAACAGGAGAAACAAGAAGGGGGCGAATCTTCATCCGCCCCCTGCTTGTCCGCTTATTCCTGCGGTTCTTCGTCGGCTGCGGCGTCGAGTTGCTGGTCTTCGACAACGTCGTCGATCACGACCTCACCGTCGAACACAGCCCCCTCTTCAACCTCCAGCTCTTCGCCCTCGACTTCCGACGGCTCCTGGACCCGCTCCAGACCGACCAGCGTTTCGTCGCTGGCCAGTTTGATAAGGGTCACACCCTGGGTGTTACGGCCCAGGCTGGAGACTTCGTCGACGCGAGTACGAACCAGTGTGCCCTGGTCGGAAATCAGCATGATTTCCTCGCCATCGAGCACCTGGACGGCACCGACCAGACGGCCGTTGCGATCGTTGCTGACCATGGCGATAACGCCCTGACCGCCACGCTTGTACTCAGGGAACTCGGTGATCGCCGTACGCTTGCCGTAACCACGGGCCGAAGCGGTGAGGATCTGGCTGCCTTCTTCCGGGATCAGCATGGAAATCAGCTTCTGGCCTTCCGGCAGACGCATGCCGCGAACACCGCGAGCGGTACGGCCCATGGCGCGAACGTCGGTTTCCTTGAAGCGCGTGACCTTGCCGCCGTCGGAGAACAACATGACTTCGCGACTGCCATCTGTAATGGAAGCAGAAATCAGCACGTCGCCTTCATCCAGCTCCAGCGCAATCAGACCAACGCTGCGCTGACGGCTGAAGGATTCCAGCGGGGTCTTCTTCACAGTGCCTTTGGCGGTCGCCATGAAGATAAAGTGACCTTCGGTGTACTCATCGACCGGCAGCATGGTGGTGATGTATTCATCACTGTCCAGCGGCAGCAGGTTGACCAACGGACGACCACGGGCAGCGCGGGACGCTTCCGGGATTTCGTAGGTTTTGAGCCAGTACACTTTGCCCTTGCTGGAAAACAGCAGCAGCGTGGTGTGACTGTTGGCGACCAGCAGGTGAGCGATGTAGTCCTCATCCTTGACGCCAGTGGCCGACTTGCCTTTACCGCCACGACGCTGAGCCTGGTACGCAGCCAATGGCTGGGTCTTGGCGTAGCCACCGTGGGAGATGGTCACGACGCGCTCTTCTTCCGGGATCATGTCACCCAGGGTCAGGTCGAGACGGGCATCGAGAATTTCGGTGCGACGCACGTCGCCGTATTCGGCGCGGATCACTTCCAGCTCTTCGCGGATCACTTCCATCAGGCGCGTGGCGCTGCTGAGGATACGGATCAGTTCGCCGATCTGGTTGAGGATCTCTTGATACTCGGCCAGCAGCTTCTCGTGTTCCAGACCGGTCAGGCGATGCAGACGCAGTTCCAGAATGGCTTGCGCCTGTTCCGGCGACAGGAAGTACTTGCCTTCGCGCAGGCCGTATTGCGGGTCCAGGGTTTCCGGACGGCAAGAATCGGCACCGGCGCGCTCAACCATCGCGACCACGGCGGAAGATTCCCACGCGGTCTTGATCAGCGCTTCCTTGGCTTCCGACGGCGTCGGCGAAGCCTTGATCAGGGCGATAACCGGGTCGATGTTCGACAGGGCAACCGCTTGACCTTCCAGGATGTGGCCACGTTCGCGGGCTTTACGCAGCTCGAACACGGTACGGCGGGTCACCACTTCGCGACGGTGACGGACGAAGGCTTCCAGCAGGTCCTTGAGGTTCAGAATCCGTGGACGACCGTCGATCAGCGCAACGATGTTGATACCAAACACGGCTTGCAACTGGGTCTGGGCGTAGAGGTTGTTGAGGATCACCTCAGGCACTTCGCCACGACGCAATTCGATCACGACGCGCATACCGTCCTTGTCGGACTCGTCGCGCAGTTCGGTGATGCCTTCCAGCTTCTTCTCTTTAACCAGCTCGGCGATCTTCTCGATCAGACGGGCCTTGTTCAACTGGTAAGGGAGTTCGGTGATGACGATCTGCTGGCGACCACCGACCTTGTCGATGTCTTCGATCATCGAGCGGGCACGCATGTAAATGCGGCCGCGACCGGTGCGGTAGGCTTCGATGATGCCGGCGCGACCGTTGATGATCGCGGCGGTCGGGAAGTCCGGACCGGGGATGTATTGCATCAGCTCATCGATGGTCAACTCAGGGTTGTCGATGAGCGCCAGGCAACCGTCGATGACTTCACCGAGGTTGTGTGGCGGGATGTTGGTCGCCATGCCCACGGCGATACCGCTGGAGCCGTTGACCAGCAGGTTGGGAATACGGGTCGGCATGACCGCCGGGATCATTTCGGTGCCGTCGTAGTTCGGCACCCAGTCCACGGTTTCTTTATGCAGGTCGGCCAGCAGCTCGTGCGCGAGCTTGGTCATGCGCACTTCGGTGTATCGCATGGCCGCGGCGTTGTCGCCGTCCACCGAACCGAAGTTGCCTTGACCGTCTACCAGCAGGTAGCGCAGGGAGAATGGCTGCGCCATCCGAACGATGGTGTCGTACACCGCGGTATCACCGTGAGGGTGATACTTACCGATCACGTCACCGACAACACGGGCAGATTTCTTGTACGGCTTGTTGAAGTCGTTGCCCAGCTCGCTCATCGCGAACAGCACACGCCGGTGCACGGGCTTCAAGCCATCGCGCGCATCCGGCAGTGCCCGCCCGACAATTACGCTCATCGCGTAGTCGAGGTAGGACTGCTTCAGCTCGTCTTCGATATTGACCGGGAGGATTTCTTTGGCCAGTTCGCCCATGAGAAGCCTGATTCCTTTTTCTGGTGAAACTTCGTCACATCCATATGGGACGAACGAAGCTCGCCGACGCAGGCTGAGTGCCAGCACCGACTTACGACAAATCAACGAGTTAAGCCATGGATCTGCGCAGTAAAGACAACCCCGTGGGGCTGCCTCGGAAAACGCCGGATGTTATCACAAGAGCCGCCACGCACCTATCCCCCAGATGCGCATGGAGCATAGTTAGTTGACCGATGACAGGCTTAACGGAGACGAGAGAGGCTTAGAGCTGCGATCAGCCAGCGGGGGCTGATGTTTTATTGACCGTTCAGAACCGATATTCGATTGATAACACCGTCCCGCAGGAGCTGCCGCAGGCTGCGATCTTTTCGGGACCGCCACCGACTGACGCCTGGAAGATCAAAAGATCGCAGCCTGCGGCAGCTCCTACGCCGATCGCATTATTTTTAATGCAGACGCTTACGGCACATCAATTGCGCCATTTTCGCGGTATCCGGTCGCTCGACGATGCCCTTTTCAGTGACGATGGCATCGATCAGGTCTGCTGGCGTCACGTCGAACACCGGGTTGAACGCCTCGACATCCGCCCCGACCCGCTTGCCGCCAACTTCCAGCAACTCACGGCCATCGCGCTCTTCGATCGGGATGTCGTCGCCGCTCGCGAGGGTCATGTCGATCGTCGAACTCGGCGCCACCACCATGAACCGCACGCCGTGGTGCATGGCGCTCACCGCCAGTTGATAAGTACCGATCTTGTTAGCCACGTCACCATTGGCAGTGATCCGGTCAGCGCCGACGATCACCCAGGTAATGCCTTTGGTTTTCATGATGTGGGCGGCGGCGGAGTCGGCGTTGAGGGTCACCGGAATGCCTTCGTTGGCCAGCTCCCACGCGGTCAAGCGCGAACCTTGCAGCCATGGCCGGGTTTCGTCGGCGTAGACGCGCTCGACCATGCCTTCAATGAACGCCCCTCGAATCACCCCCAGCGCCGTGCCGAAACCGCCGGTCGCCAGAGCGCCAGTGTTGCAGTGGGTCAGGATCGCCTGGGCGTTGCCCTGGTGCTTGCGGATCAGGTCCACACCCAATTGCGCCATGGTCAAGTTGGCTTCGCGGTCGCTTTCGTGGATCGCGATGGCTTCTGCCTCCAGCGCCGCCAGCGGATCGGCATCCTCTTTGAGACGGTCCAGGCGATCACGCATGCGGCTCAAGGCCCAGAACAGATTCACCGCTGTGGGACGGGAATCGGCCAGCAACGCGTAATCCTCTTCCCACGCGACTTGCCAGTCACCGCCCTCGGCAATGCGGGCACGGGCCGACAGCACCATGCCATACGCGGCACTGATGCCAATCGCCGGCGCACCGCGCACCACCATCGAGCGAATGGCCTCGGCCACGCCCGCCGCGCTGGTGTAGGCGATCCAGGTTTCCTCGAACGGCAAAATACGCTGATCCAGCAGGTACAGGGCGCCATCACGCCAATCGATGGCCTTAACTTTCTCCGCAGCCAACAGTCGATCGCGCATCCTTCACCCCGCACTCATGAACAAAAGCCGCCGATTATAGCGATCCCCCCGCGAAGACGCTCGGGTATACTTCGCCATCCTTTACAAAAGCACTGGAACCGACCCTCGATGCCGAAACCTGCCGTTGCGCTCGACTTATTATTGCTGCCGACCTGGCTGGTACCCGTCGAACCCGCTGGCGTGGTCCTCAAAGAGCACGGCCTGGGCATCCGCGACGGTCGCATCGTGTTTATCGGCCCACGCGCCGAAGCGCTGAAGTGTAACGCTACTGAAACCCGCGAACTGCCGGATGTTCTGCTCAGCCCCGGCCTGATCAACGCCCACGGGCACGCGGCGATGACGCTGTTCCGTGGCCTGGCCGATGATTTGCCATTGATGACCTGGCTGGAAAACCACATCTGGCCCGCCGAGGCCAAGTGGGTCGATGAAGATTTCGTGCGCGACGGCACGGACCTGGCGATCGCCGAGCAGCTCAAAGGTGGCATCACCTGTTTCTCTGACATGTATTTCTTCCCGAAGGTTGCCAGCGAGCGCGTGCATAACAGCGGGATTCGCGCACAAATTGCGATTCCGATCCTCGACTTCCCCATTCCCGGTGCCGCCACGGCGGATGAAGCCATTCGTCAGGGCGTTGAATTGTTCGGCGACCTCAAGCACCACGAGCGGATCAAAATCACGTTCGGCCCTCACGCCCCCTACACCGTGGGCGACGAAAACCTGGAGAAAATCCGGGTGATCGCCGAAGAGCTGGACGCGGCGATTCACATGCACGTCCACGAAACCGCTTTTGAAGTGCAGCAATCGGTGGAGCAACACGGCGAACGCCCGCTGGCTCGCCTTGGCCGACTGGGCTTGCTCGGGCCGCGCTTCCAGGCGGTTCACATGACCCAGATCAGCGATGAAGACCTGGCCTTGCTGGTAGAAAGCAACACCACGGTGATCCATTGCCCGGAATCGAACCTGAAACTGGCCAGCGGCTTCTGCCCGGTGGAACGCCTGTGGCAGGCCGGGGTGAACGTCGCCGTCGGCACCGATGGCGCGGCCAGCAATAATGACCTGGATTTGCTCGGCGAAACCCGCACCGCAGCGTTGCTGGCCAAGGCTGTCGCCGGTTCGGCCACGGCGCTGGACGCCCACCGCGCCTTACGCATGGCCACCCTCAACGGCGCCCGTGCACTGGGCATCGAGGCTGAAACCGGCTCGCTGGAAATCGGCAAGGCTGCGGACATCGTCGCGTTCGACCTTTCGGGACTGGCCCAGCAACCGGTCTATGACCCGGTTTCGCAACTGATCTACGCCACTGGCCGCGACTGCGTGAAACACCTTTGGGTGGCCGGCAAGCAATTGCTCGATGACCGGCGCCTGACGCGCCTGGATGAAGCACAACTGTGCGCCACGGCCAAGGCCTGGGGCCAGCGCATCAGCGGTCATACCGAATCGTAAGCCCCCCCCGGACTCAACACCGGGGCAACAGGATTTTTCAAGTTTTAGAGGACTTAAACCATGAGCAACGTCGACTACGCCGAAATCGCCAAATTCGAAGCCCTGGCCCATCGCTGGTGGGACCGCGAAAGCGAGTTCAAACCGCTGCACGACATCAACCCGCTGCGGGTCAACTGGATTGACGAACGGGTCAACCTGGCCGGCAAGAAAGTCCTCGACGTCGGTTGCGGCGGCGGCATCCTCAGCGAAGCCATGGCCCAGCGCGGTGCCACGGTCATGGGCATCGACATGGGCGAAGCGCCGCTGGCGGTCGCGCAGTTGCATCAACTGGAATCCGGCGTGAGCGTCGAATACCGCCAGATCACCGCCGAAGCCCTGGCTGAAGAAATGCCCGAGCAGTTCGACGTGGTCACGTGCCTGGAAATGCTCGAACACGTACCGGACCCGTCCTCGGTGATCCGCGCCTGCTTCCGCATGGTCAAGCCTGGCGGCCAGGTGTTCTTCTCCACCATCAACCGCAACCCGAAGGCGTACCTGTTCGCCATCATCGGCGCCGAATACATCATGAAGTTGCTGCCGCGCGGCACCCATGACTTCAAGAAATTCATTCGCCCGTCCGAGCTGGGTGCCTGGAGCCGCATGGCCGGCCTGACCGTCAAGGACATCATCGGCCTGACGTACAACCCGCTGACCAAGCACTACAAACTGGCGGCCGACGTGGACGTCAACTACATGATCCAGACCCTGCGCGAGGAGTAAGCCGATGCGAATCAGAGCAGTCCTTTTCGACATGGACGGCACCCTGCTCGACACCGCGCCGGACTTCATCGCCATCTGCCAGGCGATGCGTGCCGATCGCGGCTTGCCGCCGATGAACGACCAGTACATTCGCGATGAGATCTCCGGCGGCGCCAAGGCCATGGTTGCGGTGACGTTCTCCATGGACCCTGAATCGCCGGGCTTCGAGGAGCTGCGCCTGGAGTTTCTGGAGCGTTATCTGGTCGGTTGTGCGGTCCACAGCAAACTCTTCGACGGCATGGGCGAACTGCTGGCCGACATCGAGAAAGCCAACCTGATCTGGGGCGTGGTCACCAACAAGCCGCTGCGCTTTGCCGAACCGATCATGCAGCAACTGGGGTTGGCCGAGCGCTCGGCGCTGCTGATTTGCCCGGATCACGTGAAGAACAGCAAACCGGACCCGGAGCCGCTGATCCTGGCGTGCAAGATGCTCGACCTGGACCCGGCCAGTGTGTTGTTTGTCGGTGATGACCTGCGGGATATCGAGTCGGGTCGCGATGCCGGTACCAAGACCGCCGCCGTGACTTACGGTTATATCCATCCGGACGATAACCCGCGGCATTGGGGCGCGGATGTGGTGGTTGATCATCCGCTGGAGTTGCGCAAGGTGCTGGATAGCGCTCTGTGTAGTTGCTGATCCGATTTTTCGTAGGAGCAAGGCTTGCCCGCGATGGCGGTTTTGAAGACGCCATCGCGGGCAAGCCATGCTCTTACAGGGTTCGCTTTCTGATTTGAGGTTTTTTATGTTTGATTATTCCGCCCGCCCTGAATTGCTCAAGGACCGGGTCATCCTGGTCACCGGCGCCGGCCGTGGCATCGGCGCTGCCGCCGCGAAAACCTACGCCGCCCATGGTGCAACCGTGTTGCTGCTGGGCAAGACCGAAGCCAACCTGACTCAGGTCTACGACGAAATCGAAGCAGCCGGCCACCCGCAACCGGCGGTGATCCCGTTCAACCTGGAAACCGCCCTGCCCCATCAATACGATGAACTGGCGGCGATGATCGAAACCGAATTCGGCCATCTCGACGGCTTGCTGCACAACGCATCGATCATTGGCCCCCGCACGCCGATCGAGCAGTTGTCCGGCGAGAACTTCATGCGCGTCATGCACGTCAACGTCAACGCCATGTTCATGCTCACCAGCACGTTGCTGCCACTGCTCAAGCTGTCGGCGGACGCCTCGGTGGTGTTCACCTCCAGCAGCGTCGGGCGCAAGGGCCGGGCGTACTGGGGCGCTTATGGTGTGTCCAAGTTTGCCACCGAAGGGCTGATGCAAACCCTGGCCGACGAAGTCGACACCGTGGCACCGGTGCGTTCCAACAGCATCAACCCGGGCGCCACCCGCACCAGCATGCGCGCCCAGGCCTATCCGGGTGAGAACCCGCTGAACAACCCGACGCCTGAGGAGATCATGCCGGTCTACCTCTACCTGATGGGTCCGGACAGCACGGGCATCAATGGCCAGGCGTTCAACGCTCAGTAACGCCGCACGTCGCTTTTGTGCCGCGGCATTTTACCGTCGCGGCACTCAATAACTGCTGTAACTCTCGCCCACCCAAGTCAAACAAATGCCGCCGAACTTGGTGTTATTTTTCGAATAACTCTCTAATCCGATGATTTAAAACGGTTTTTATCTTAATGAACCGAATGGCACGACTTTCGCTCTAATTTTGTTCAGACACGCAGTGTGAAAGCAGTTGGCGGCGGCGCCTTAGTCGATAGGTTACTAATCTTCGACAAAGCGGACTAGACTCGTACCAAATGTCCTACGGGACTGATGGACCAGTATGACGCGCAGCCCAAAGCCGCTCTCACCCAGCCTGTAAGACAGCATTACTGCTTAGGGGCTCACGCCATATGAAATCACCCTCCCAGACCAACGCAATTGACTTCGATAGCGCAAAATTGCAACGCCTGGGCTTTGGTCAGCAGCCGCCTCTTCTGGAGCGGCCGGTCAGTCTCGCGCAATTGCGCCAGCAACTGAGCCTGCAACTGCAAACCAGTCTTGAGCCGCAGCGCATTCTCGGGCTCTTTTTCCGCGATATTCAACGCCTGGTACCGTTGGACGCCTTGAGCTATGAGCACAAGGCCAGCGATTTGCGTCTGGAGTTCGGTCAGCGTGGCCATCACTCCGTCAGCTACAGCCTGAGCCATGAAGGTGAACACCTGGGTGAGCTGGTGTTCCGCCGCAATCAGCGTTTCAGCGAACAGGAACAGGGCTATCTGGAGTCGCTGCTGTCGGCGCTGCTGTACCCGATGCGCAACGCCCTGCTCTACCGCGCCGCAACCCAAAGTGCCCTGCGTGACCCACTCACTGACACCGGCAACCGCGTCGCGATGGATCAGACCCTGCAACGGGAAATCGAAATGTCGCGCCGGCATTCGCAGCCCTTGTCGTTGCTGATGCTTGATATCGACCACTTCAAACGCGTCAATGACAGCCACGGACACAGTGCCGGCGATCAAGTGCTCAAGGCCGTTGCGGCCTCGATCAAAGGCCAGTTGCGCAACGTGGACATGGTGTTCCGCTTTGGCGGCGAGGAGTTTTTGATCCTGCTGTCCAACACCAGCCGGGAGGCGGCGGCGATGGTCGGTGAGCGCCTGCGGTTTGCTGCCCAGGCCCAGGAGTATCACGCTGACGGGAAGTTGATCGAACTGACGGTTAGCCTCGGTTGCTCGACCCTGCTGCCCGGCGAGTCGGCCGAAAGCCTGTTGCGTCGAGCCGACAGTGCGTTGTACGTGGCCAAGCGCGAAGGGCGTAATCGCCTGGCGATGGCAGGCTGAATTTTCAAAAACCGCACAAAACAGTGTGGGAGCGAGCTTGCTCGCGAAAGCGGTGTGTCAGTCGACCTGAAGGGTGACTGTCAGTCCGTCTTCGCAAGCAGGCACGCTCCCACATTTTGTTGGTGTTGCCTTTGGATATCAGCTTTCAGCCAGCGCCATCCGCTCGCGAGTTACCGGCGCCCGTTCCGCGTGTTCCTGCTGCATGCAGCGCTCCAGAAACAGGAACATGTAGTCATAGCTCTTGCACACGGCCTGGCGCAGCTCGACCTGCAATGATTTGCTCGGGTTCATGCCCGCCAGCGTACAGATGATTTCCAGAGCTTCCCAAGGGTGAGCGTCATCGTACTGGGCGTGCATCTTCAGCCACTTCATGGCCCGCTTGCGGTCTTCCTCGGGGAAGGCCGCCGCGTAGACACCCGTGGAACAAACCAGCGCCGACCACTCCCCGGTCGCACCTTCGATGGCGTAGTTGGTGGCCGCGATGGCCACGATCAACGAATCCGCCGAACTGGTGTGCCAGCACCAGTGACTCAAAGCGTGCAATTCAGGGGCGACCTGTTGCGCTTGCAGATCTTCCAGGCTGACACCGTGAGCCCGGCTCCAATGCACCCAGTAATCGGCATGGTTCAGCTCGACGCGTATGTTGCGCATCAGCCAGCGACGCGCCATGTCCTCACCGGGGTGACGGGCGAAGCGGGTCTTCGTCAGGTTTTGTGCCATATATAACGCGAACTGTTCGACCACCGGCCAGCCACCTATCAGGTACTGGCGCATGGTTTTGGCGCTGAGTTTGTTATCTCGCATGCGCTGATACAGTTCGTGTTCGACAACCCGGCGTTTGCTCTCGCTGCAATCCTGGATCAGTTGCTGAGCCCAGGCGGGATAACTTGCAGCTTCCATGAGTGGTCCGGTTCGGTTGAATGTGTCGATCACTGTTCGGCTCCTTTTGATTTGTGATTGTAAGGATCAGCAAGAGATTTCAACGGAACGTGCCAGGCGCCTTGAATAACAGCGGCTGCGGTCTGGCGGGCCGACTTTGCAAGCTGTCGCAGGTAAACAATTGCGGGCGTTCAATGACATACCCTTGAGCGTAATCGACACCGATTTCGAGCAATGCCTGCTCGATCTGCGGTGTCTCTACAAACTCGGCAATGGTGCGCTTACCCATGACATGACCGATGTGGTTGATCACCTCGACCATAGCGCGGTTAATCGGGTCGTCCAGCATGTCCTTTACGAAACTCCCGTCAATCTTCAAGAAGTCTACAGGTAAATGTTTCAAGTAAGCGAATGAGGACATTCCGGCACAAAAGTCATCTAGCGAGAAGTGGCAACCTAAACCTTTGAGTTCATTAATAAATCTGATTGCACTTCCTAAATTCGAAATAGCGCTGGTCTCTGTAATTTCAAAACAAATCATTTCAGGAGGAATAGCGTAAGTAACAAACTGTTCACGCAAGAAGTCCAGGAACGCCTCATCTCCGATAGTAATACCTGACAGATTAATCGCACACATGGCCAACGGACCTTTGCGTTGTTCTTTAATACATTGGGCAATGATCTTGAAAACATTCTCAACAACCCAACGATCCAGCGACGTCATCAAGCCATAACGTTCAGCAGCGGGAATAAAACTGTCGGGCAGAATCATCCGCCCGGCCTCGTCGTGCAGTCGCAACAATATTTCGATGTGCCCGCCGCCTTGTTCCACGTGCCCGAGCGCTGCAATTTCCTGGGCGTACAGGCAGAAGCGATTTTCTTCCAGGGCCATGTGCAAGCGCTGCACCCAGGCCATTTCGCCGAAACGCAGGGACAGCTCCGAGTCGTCGGCATGGTAGACCTGAACCCGGTTACGGCCCTTTTCCTTGGCCATGTAACAGGCCATATCGGCGGCGCGCAGTGAGGATTCGAGGGTGGTCGGCGTTTGCGCGACATGCACCAGGCCAATGCTGACAGTGGTCAGGAACGGCCGCCCCTTCCACACGAAGTGCAGGTTTTGCACGGTCTGGCGCAGCACCTCGGCGATTTTTTCCGCGTGTTCCGGCGCACAGTTCTCCAGCAGGATGCCGAACTCGTCGCCCCCCAGCCTGGCCAGGGTGTCGCCTTCACGCAGCCCCGATTGCAGCAACGCGCAGATATGCCGCAACAGCTCATCGCCCGCCGCATGGCCGCAGGTATCGTTGACCAGTTTGAACTGGTCCAGGTCGAGGAACATCAAGGCATGGCGCCCCGGTTGCCGGGTCAGGTTGTGCAACGCCTGCTCCAGGCGATATTCGAATTCGCGGCGGTTGGCCAGCCCGGTCAGGGCGTCATGGGTGGCTTGCCAGGACAGATTGGCGATGTATTGCCGTTCCTGAGTCATGTCATGCAGCACCAGCACCGTGCCGCTGACCTTGCCGGCATTACGGATCGGCGCGCCCACCAGGGTCACCGACACCGTGCTGCCATCCAGGCGCTGGATCAGTTTCGAATGTTCGCTGCCGCCACTGAGTTGGCCGCTCAAGATGTGTTCGATCAAGGTAAATCCGTCGGCCTGGGCGTTCTCGTCCAGCAGATTGAACAGCGCTGCCAGCGGCAACCCATTGGCCTGCTCGGCTTTCCAGTGGGTCAAGGCCTCGGCGGCAGGGTTCATGTAGGCAATGGCCCCTTCGACATCGGTGGTAATCACGCCATCGCCAATCGACTGCAAGGTGATCTGCGCCCGATCCTTCTCCAGTTGCAGGGCCTCGGCGAAGGCATGCCG
This sequence comes from Janthinobacterium sp. LPB2021202312-11-4, assembly GCF_037049705.1. Lineage (NCBI taxonomy): Bacteria > Pseudomonadati > Pseudomonadota > Betaproteobacteria > Burkholderiales > Oxalobacteraceae > Janthinobacterium > Janthinobacterium sp. LPB2021202312-11-4. Next base: position 21,513 of record NZ_JBAGKV010000009.1, read on the forward strand.
TTGCTTGAGCAATTTATGGGTGCGCAGCAACGCCAGAACAATCAAGCCCAGCGCCGTGGCCAGGTTGGTCACCAGCAGCAATCGCAGGATCACCCTCGAGCCTTCGCCCAGCGCGTCGCTGAACGCCTTCGCGGCCGGGGTGACGCCGTCGTTGATCGCGAAAACCTGCGCCTTCCAGCGCTTGATATCGCCAGCGTTGGCTTGATTATCGACAACGCGCTGGTGCATCTCGCGCGCAACATCATCGAGCTTCACCAGATAAGCATCGCCCTCGGTCCAGAGATCAATGGCTTTTTCCAGGTAACTGAAGTGCCGGAAGTTCAGGTACAGCCAGATCAGGCTCGAGACGTCGTCCGGGTGATTGCCGCCCTTGAGGATGCCCACTCGCGCCGCTTTAAGGTCTGGTGGCTGCTTGTCCAGCGCCAGGCGCAGCTCGTGCCCGCCCTGAGGCACGGCAATGGCGTTCTGGTATTTGAGGAAAATCGCCTCGTCGCGGCTGTCGGCGTAAAGGTTGAGGTAATAGATGGCGTCCTTTTGGCCCTTTGACCACAGGCTTTCACCGGCCACATAGCCGCGAACCGCCGATAGCACATAGAGGCTGACGCCGCCGAGCAACGCTTGAAACAGCACGACGGCGATAAACGGCCAGACGATGCCCAACAACCGTGGCGTTCCGAGAGTCCGTTTTGGCTTCATGAGGTCCCTTGCGTAGGCGGTGCCTGATCATCGTCCAGATCCGGCCACTCCCGCAAGCCTAGGAGGCGTTCCTTATCCCCGCAAGGTCGCGCCGGCTACTGTCGTGGGCAAATCGTTATTAATGACGGTTTCGGTACTGGTCAAACCTATAGAGCGACCCACTGCCCCCAAAGTGCCGCCGCACCTATAACTATCTACCACCTCATAGCGCAAGCGATCGCTTGTAATCGAAACCGGACGCCATCGCCTGTGAGCGATGCGCACCTCGATAACAATCAAGCGAAGTGCTTTCATGCAAACATTCGACTCAACCGCGCCGCGAGGCCTGTTTCCTCCCACCCATCCTTCCGACGCCCAACTATATGCAGGCCAACTGGAAGACTACGAACTCATGCTGTCCAGCATCAGCGAGCCGCCCACGCTGGTCAGTTTGAGCAATTTGCTGCCAATCGGTCCTTTTTCCCCCCTCCACCAAGTCAGTGAGGACGGGCTGAACGCTTTATGGCACGTGCTGCGAGATAGAGCTTACATAGACCTGTGCACGCGGCTTGAAATAAAACATGGCGACTTGAGCGTGACCCGCAAGGACAACGCCTATGTTTATGAAGGCTGGAGCAACGCAGGGCAACGCGTCACCGTCGACCTGACTGAAAACACGAAATGGCAAATGCTCAAGCCACGGATCGAGCGCGCGGCGACGTTACTGGGAGACCAGCTCAACTCCAACCGCAAGATCACCCTGCAACGAATGTGCTGGTTTTACGCAATGGCACCATGGCGGCCGCGACACCCTCAGGAACATCCGGCTGCGTTGGCGGCGCTTCAAGAGAAAATCGCCCGTCATCATCTGCAACTCGAAGACGACTTCGACATCCTGGCCCTCAGACGTCGCCCCACTGATCAGGACCGTGCTGCATTCCGGGCCCATCGGCGTGGCGCATCCAGTCCTTCAGAGGTCGATACGCAAAAAGTGCACGCCGCGATTATCCGCGCGCAAATAATCGAGACCGTTAACCAGTGCCTGCCTGCGAGCAGCCCATCGCCGCTGACTTACCTTGCCAACGACATCCTCGCTGCCGCGTCCCTAGAACAGGTTCGGGCAACACCGACTGTTTATCTTCAAAAAATCCTGAACACCAACGAAGCCCAGCAGTTGGGGATGCTTTTGCTGTCGATGATGGACTGGTATGGCGGGGAAATCGGCGAAGAAACCGCGCCCTCTATAAAAACCAAACTGGTCGTCCAGGCACTGCAACTTTGGTTGATTGGAGCAACTGGCGACAACCCGGGGGAGGTCGCCGGTTACGCTTGGCAGGCACCTGCAAACTGGGGCAAGAGTTATCAGGCGATTCGTGCCGAATTTGAAACCCACCTTCAAACCTCAAAACGCGCCGCCTCGGAAAAAGAGGCCATGGTCATGGCCCGTTTGTTTCTTTCGCGGTTTCCGAGTGAGTTCCAGGTCACGGACATCCCGGCCAACCTGCCCTACAGAAGCTCGATGGTCTGGGTCAACTTCGTGACCGGGGTGAACCTGATCCAACTAAGCGATCCGCGATTGCTGGACAGGATGACCTTCCAGCAATTGGTCAGCCTGCCAATGGTGATGGACAAAGAGGTCTCGGCAGAAAAACGCAAACTTATCGCCCTGGCGAGGCTGCTACCGACGCTGGACTGGGCGCAAACCTATGGCTTCATTGCACAACAATCACCTGACACCTACTCGATAACAGATGTTGAGCGGGCACTAACGGCGCTGGACAACCATAACGACCGACTCAATTGGGCCATTAACCAACTCACCGAAAAACCGCCCGAGCGGCTAGCCATTGCCAAGAAAGAAATAGAGCGGCTGTTCGGCAAAGACGCCTTCATCTCGGATGGCCGAAAACTGGCCAGAAAAAAGAACATGCCTATTTCTGTTTCTCGTGACATCCCCTATCTCGAAGGCAGGGAGTATGACCTCTACTCATTCCTCGACGTACTGGCGTCTGACGAGGTGGGTAATCATGAAAAATGGTTTGTCACTCAAGCGGATGGCACCACCGTCACCCGACAATGGCTTCGGATCGATGAGAACCGGACGATTAAAACCGATGGACCCTGGTCAATCCAGGGCAAGACATTCGATGGCGCACGAATAGTCCTGTCGCCGTCCGCCAAGCTGTTGAACGTGAAGGCCTCATTCGAAAAAGCATTCGCGCTCTACCTTGAAAAAACCACAACGGCCTACGAAACACTGATCGCAAGCCTGATCGCCTCACTCCCCAATGCCGATCGTCTGGCGCTGGCGTTCGGCGAAGTCAAAATCCACAGCCTCAGAAAAGAAACGAGCAACGTCGAGGCGGCCCATGAAACGCCAGACAAAATTTTGCCGCTCAGAGCCCGTAACGGTTTGATACTGCAGGCCACCTTTGCAGGCAACACTACGCATTACGAACTGTTGCCAAGGGCTGGCGTAATACGCAGCCTGGGCACACTGGCTCCAGAGCTGTTGGGCGCCGCACTCAAATCCGAGCGCTGGAAGGTCCAGAGCAACCACTCAAGCGTTTCCGTCCACGTATGGCGTCACAAGGATTTACCGTTTGACTGGGACGCGCATTTGAACGGAGACGCACCCAAAGAGAACGCACGCTGCCAAGCCATCATCGAACGATTGGGGGTCACGTTCGGGGCAATTGCCCCGTCCCCTGAAAACGCATCCGGCATTGCACGGACGCTGTCCTCCGGCCGCGTGGTGGAGATCAGCCATGTCATCGCCACCCAACTTCTTTACGTGGACCCGAAAATACTGCGCGACATCGCCTACGGCCAGACCCAGTTCGACCGTGATTCCGCCTGGATGGATCAAACCGTCAACTTTTTCAAGGCACTGGTGCCGTTCCTGGGCAGTGTCGAAGACCTGAAATCGGAGGACAAAACACGCTGGATTCAGGGCGCGTTTGGCCTGTTCAGCGATGGGATTTCATTTCTGCTGCCCGTTGGCAAATTTGCCTCGGGGTCCATGCGCCTCATGACCCAAGCCAGCCGGGTGACACTCGGCGCCCGCCTGCCGTCCTTCAAGTTGCTGACGATGGAATTGATCACGTCGATGGTGGGGAATCTGAACCCGGTGGACGGTCCGGTTTCACTGCTGACCGGGTTAGGCCCCGTCGCGTTGAAGTTAATCCGGGCCGGCCGCTCCAACGTCATGACGCTGCTGGGAAAAGCAGGTCGCTACACATTCATGCGCAGCGTCCCGCAGATCGCTGATATCGGGCAGTGGAGACCGTTGGCAGCCGGCGATCAATTAGCCCGCGTCAAAGGCCTCGACGATGTTCCGGTACGCAACCTGGCAACCTTCGGGAAGTCTGATTACCGCCTGATTGACCCACTGACGTGCAAACCGTATGGCCCCCGATTACCGACAAAATCCGGGGCACTGTCGCCGGGGCAATCCCACTATCGTTCGCTGCACAAAAACGATGAACACATCCTCATCGAATGCCCCGAAAGCACCCGGGTCGGCGAGATACTCGAAGTCGATGGCAGGGTGACGCTGTTGCTCGACGATGTGCCATACAGACTGAAGGACGACGCGCTGTATCGCGCCGACCTGATCGACGACGTCCTCAAGAGTATCCCCTGTCGGATGCGGAGGGCCCCGGGTCCCGGAATCTGTAAAACCCTCTATGTGCTCCGTGATCCGGCGCCCACACCGGATATTGGCAGTTACGACGAAAGCAAAGGCTGGGCACTCTGGTTCGGCGACAGCATTTACACCCCCGCTGCCGGCCGCGAGCCCATGCAAGTCGCCGACATCGCCAGGCAGACGAGTTTCACGGCCACCCTGGAGTTTCAAAAAGGGATCTTCGGCCGCGTCATGATCAGTGTGCCCGTACCCGGTCAACCGCTTATGGATAACCTGAAAGCAGGTGCCACGATAATCGAAGCCATGGACGGGTCGAAACACTACGTTTCCACGCGCCTGAATGCCGGCGACTTTTATGTCGCCGAACGCATCAAGGGGCAGAAACCCCATGAGCCTCTGACCTTCAACAAAGCCGAAACACTGCCCAGCGAGTTGAGTGACGAGTTGAAAACGGTCTACACCGGTGCCCTCAACGCCAACAACATGGTGCGAATCCATGGCATCGAAGCGGTTGAACGGGCCTTGAAGACCATGGAAGAGATTGCGATCCCGATCGGCGGCCATGCCCATCCACCCGAGACCCTCAAATGGCTGAAAGTCGACACCAGCCCCGGGGAGGCGGTGCTGTTCGATCATTCAACGCGCATGATCGCCAGCAAACTGCCCGAAGGCGCGACAGCCTGGACCCGCAGCAGGGAAGCCTCCGATGCCTTGCGCCAAAGGACTGCGGAGATCTTCGACACGCTGTTTCTCGCACCGACCATCACGGTAAACGCCGACAGCGCATTGAAGATCGACAGCACCATGACAAAACTCAATAGCCTGCTCTCCCCATGGAAACGCAAGCACAGGAACATTGCCTACGCCGAGGTCACCACGGCCACTGGGACCCGGGAGGTTTACGTCAGCGTTTCAGGAAACAAACAAATAACCGGTTTTCTGCCATTGTTCAGGCATAACCTGGGCGCAGATCCGGTCAAGGTAGGCGACGTCAGCTATTTCAACATCGATGCGAATCAGACATTTCACGAAACGGCCCTCGACGTTACGCCCGGCAGCAAAGTGCTAGCCGTGCCCCATACGATCAAAGACATCGAGACCTACCGACCGGACATGACCCGCCAGCCGACGTCACTGGACAGCGAAAGCAAGCTCATTCGGGTAATTCGTGAAAAGTATCCGGATCGCGAGTCCATCAAGTCGGTCAACGTGGCGACGACCTTGGCGCCCTGTGATTCGTGCTCGGTCGTGATGAAGCAGTTTGGCTACGATGGCAGCCAGGATGGCCTCGCGGTCACGTGGAAATGAGCTACAACTGCTGCAAATGCCCATAGAGCTTGGCGTACAACCCGCCCTCGGCAATCAGTTGCTGATGGTCGCCATCCTCGGCAATGCGCCCGCCATCGAACACCAGCACGCGGTCAGCCTGCTTCACGGCCGACAACCGGTGGGCAATGATCAGGGTGGTTCGCTGACTGAGGAACCGCGCCAGCGCCTCGTGCAGGTTGTATTCGGTGGCGGCATCCAGCGCCGACGTGGCTTCGTCGAGGATCACCACTTTGGGCTGGGCCAGCACCATCCGCGCAATCGCCAGGCGTTGGCGCTGCCCACCGGACAACCGCACGCCGGAACGGCCAACGATACTGTCCAGGCCCTGGGGCAAGGCGCGCACGGTGCCGTCGAGCTGAGCGATTTCCAGGGCCTGCCAACAGGCTTCGTCGCTGCGTTCGCGACCCATGGTCAGGTTGGCGCGAATGGTGTCGTTGAACAGCGCCGGGTGTTGCAACACCACGGCGACGTTTTCCCGCACCGTCTCCAGGCCGATCTCTTCCTGGCTCGCGCCACCGAAGCGAATGGTTCCGGCCAGCGGCGTGTACAGGCCCAGCAGCAACTGCACCAAGGTGCTTTTCCCGCCGCCGCTGGCGCCGACAATCGCGACTTTTTCACCGGGGGCGATGGACAGGTTCATCTGGTCCAGCACCAGTTCGTCGCCGTAGCTGAAGCTCAAGCCCTGAACGTCGATCCCGACCGTATCGCGACCCTGGAACGGATCGACGCCGCCGGGGTATTGCGGCTCATCGGCACGGGCCAGCAATTCGTTGATTCGCGACAGCGCACCACCGGCGGCGTAGTAGGCGTATTGCAGGTTCAGCAGTTGTTCCACCGGGCCGATCATGAACCACAGGTAACTGAACACCGCGAGCATCTGGCCGATGGACAGGTCGGAGAACAGCACCGTCAGCATGGCCGCCGCGCGAAAAATATCGATGCCGAACTGGAACAGCAAACCGCTGGCCCGGTTCGACGCATCGGTTTTCCACTGGGAATTCACCGCGTAATCGCGCACTTCCCGGGCTCGTTGGCCGAGGCGCCCGAGGAAAAAGCCCTGACGGTTACCGGCGCGCACTTCCTGGATCGAATCCAGGGTTTCGGTCAGCGCCTGGGTGAAGCGCGAGGTGCTGTCATTCTCGAGTTTCTTCAGGTGTTTGACTCGCTTGCCCAACTGCACCGTGGCGTAGATCACCAGCGGGTTGAACAGCATGATCAGCAGCGCCAGTTTCCAGTGCATCCAGATCAGGATGCTCGCGGTGCCGACCAGGGTCAGCATCGCCACGAGGAAACGGCTGAGGGTTTCGCCGACGAATTTGTCGAGGGTATCGAGGTCGGTGACCAGGTGCGTGGTCACGGTGCCGCTGCCCAGGCTTTCGTATTCACCGAGGGAAATCCGCTTGAGCCGTTCGATCAGCCGCACGCGGATGCGATAGACGATGTCCTTGGCCAGCGCCGCAAACAATTTCGCCTGCACCACGTTGAACAGCAACGCGCCACAGCGCAGGACGAAGGTTACCAGCAGCATCAGGCCGATGTAACCAGCGGCTTTCTGCCAGGCGTCGGGCAGCGCGTGGTTCATGACTTTCAGCGCTGAATCGCCGTGGCCCAGCAGCACTTCGTCCACCAGTAACGGCAACAGCAAGGGGATCGGCACACTGCACAGGGTTGCCAGCACGGCCACGCCGTTGGCGATCCAGAGGGCTTTTTTGTGGTGCAGGGCCAGCCGACGGATTTCCGCCCAGCTCAGTCGATCGACACGCGGGGTTACGGGTGCATCATCGGGCAGTTCATGCACAGGCAGCGCGCTCCAGCCAGCGGCCGAGCAGCGGTGACAAAACACTCAGGGGTTGATAGCCGTTGGTCAGCAGCGCCAGTTGCCCGTCGCGCTCGGCCAGCAAGGTCGGGAAACCGGCGATGCCGAGGTCCTGGACCCAAGTGAAATCGGCAGCGGTAGCGGCATGCTGATCAGCACGGTCGAACGCGGCGGCGAACTCGATGCGCGGCAAACCGGCCTGTTCCGCCAACTCCACCAGCACGCTGGCGTGGGTGACGTCGCGGCCTTCGGCGTAGAACGCGTGCTGGATCAGCCCCAGCAGTTTCCACGCACAATCCGGCGCCAGGCTGCGCGCCGTCACCAGTGCCCGGCAAGCAGGCTCGGTGTCGTAGACAAAACCGTCGGGCAATGCGCCTTCGGTCTTGAACGGCTGGCCGGTGGCCTCGGTGACCGCTTGCCAGTGCTCAAGGATGTAGCGCCGGGTAGTCGGCTCGAGCGCCGCGCCACTGCCGGTGCGCAATCCGCCCACCACCAGACGCAACTCCACCCCCGCCGCGTGCGCCTGCTCGACCAGCGCCTCAGCGACCGGCGCGAAGCCCCAGCACCAGGAACACATCGGGTCCATCACGTAGAGCAGGCGAGCAGACATGGTTCAAGCCTCGGAAGGTGATTGCTTGTAGTTGTAACCGATCGGGTGCGGCAGGTTGCGCGCCTTGGCCAGTTCGATCTGCTTCTGCCGATCAATGGCGCTGCGACGGGTTTTCTCGCTCAGCTTATCCCAGCAATGCGGGCAACTGATGCCAGCCACGTAGTGCTCGGAGGCGCGGTCTTCGACGCTGATCGGTGTACGACAGGCATGACACTGATCGTAGTCGCCTTCGCTCAAGTCGTGGCGCACGGTCACTCGGTTGTCGAACACGAAGCAGTCGCCCTGCCATTTGGTTTCTTCCTGCGGCACCTCTTCGAGGTACTTCAGAATCCCGCCCTTGAGGTGATACACCTCGTCGAAGCCCTGGCTGAGCATGTAGCTGGACGCCTTTTCGCAGCGAATGCCGCCGGTGCAGAACATCGCGACTTTCTTGTGCACGGCCGGGTCGAAGTGTTCTTTGATGTAGTCGGGGAACTCACGAAAACTGGTGGTTTTCGGATCGATGGCGCCTTCGAAAGTGCCGATCGCCACTTCGTAATCGTTGCGGGTGTCGATCAACAGGACTTCCGGATCGCTGATCAGCGCATTCCAGTTTTGCGGATCGACGTAGGTGCCGACCGCTTTGTTCGGGTCCACGCCTTCGACGCCGAGGGTGACGATCTCTTTCTTGAGTTTGACTTTGGTGCGGTAGAACGGCTGGTCGTCGCAGTACGATTCTTTGTGATCGATATCGTCCATGCGCGGGTCGTTCTTGAGCCAGGCCATCAGCCCGTCAATGCCCTCGCGGCTGCCGGACACGGTGCCGTTGATGCCTTCTTCGGCGATCAGCAAGGTGCCTTTGATGCCGTTGTCGACCATCGCTTGCAGCAATGGCTCGCGCATCTCGACGTAGTTTTCCAGGGTGACGAACTTATACAGTGCCGCCACGACAATCTGTTGTGTCATGGGTGATTCTCCAGGTGGCTACCCTCGTAAGGGGTGAACCGGATGCGAAAAAAAACGCGCCGGGTGAGCGGCGCGTTGCGGAGTCTAACAAAAATAATACGCCCTGTAGGAGCAAGGCTTGCCCGCGATGGCGTATTCAAGATCGCTATCGCGGGCAAGCCATGCTCCTACAGGGGCATGACATCAATGTTTGCTGCCGCCAGCACAGGTCGGCGAGGCCGGAGCCGCGTCGATCTGTGCCCATTCTTCAGGCGTGTAGGTATGCAGCGCCAACGCATGAAACTCACCCATCAGCTCGCCCAGCGTGCCGTAGACCTTCTGGTGACGCTTGACGCGATTGAGCCCTTCAAATTGCTGGCTGACCACCACAGCCTTGTAGTGGGTCTGCAACCCACGGCTGTGCATGTGGCTTTCATCCAGCACTTGCAGGTGCTCGGGCTGCAACAGCCCCAGCGTCGATTCGATGCGTTGTTGCATGGTCATACCGAACTCCGCTTAAGGCTTTTTCTTCACGGCAGGAGCCGCGGCGCCTTTAGGGTCCAGCTCGGCCGTCATGTCAGCCAGCAGCTTGTTGACCACAGGCACCGCGCTTTCGAGCTTGGCCTGGGTCATCTGGGCCGATTGCTGAGTCAGTTGCGGCATTTTTTCCAGGACTTTCTTGCCCAGTGGCGACTGGTAGAACGCGACCAGGTCTTTGAGCTCGGATTCGCTGAAGTTGCTGGTGTAGAGCTTGACCATGTCCGGCTTCAGCTTGTTCCAGCCAATGGCTGCGTCCAGGGCGGCGTTGGCCTTGGCTTGGTAGCTGTCCAGCAAAGGCTTTTTCGATTCAGGGGCTTTGGTCTGTTCAAAGCGCTGAGCGAACATTTGCTGCACTTGCATGTACACCGGGGTGCCCAATTTGTCAGCGTGCGCCAGGGTCAGGAAAGCTTCGGCACTGGCGTTGTGGCTGGCGGTATCGGCAAAAACCTGGCCGCTGGCGCAAACCAGTGCAACCGCGGTACAGATGGCACGAAGACGAGTCATCGAGTTTCCTTTTCTAGCAGGCGAGGTAAAACCCCAAGGGCGACCATTCTGCGCCTAAAAAACCTCATGGCTCAACCCCCACCCCTTACGGGGCTTGATTTGTACGCCTCAGTGGTCAAAAAACAGACTGATGGAACCACAGCGACCGAACAGGGCCTAAACTGCGCAATCAGACCTACAGGAGTGTGACCGATGAGCCGTATCGAAACCGACAGCCTTGGTGAAGTGAACGTCCCGGATGAGGCCTACTGGGGCGCTCAGACCCAACGTTCGCTGATCAACTTCGCCATCGGTCAGGAACGCATGCCCCTGGCGGTGCTGCACGCCCTGGCGCTGATCAAGAAAGCCGCGGCCCGGGTCAATGACCGCAATGGCGATTTGCCCGCCGACATTGCCCGGCTGATCGAGCAAGCCGCCGACGAAGTGCTCGACGGCAGCCATGACGACCAGTTCCCGCTGGTGGTCTGGCAGACCGGCAGCGGCACCCAGAGCAACATGAACGTCAACGAAGTGATTGCCGGGCGCGCCAACGAACTGGCCGGCAACGCCCGCGGCGGCAAGTCGCCGGTACACCCCAACGATCACGTCAATCGCTCCCAGAGCTCCAACGATTGCTTCCCCACCGCCATGCACATCGCCACCGTTCAAGCGGTGCAGCACAGTTTGCTGCCGGCGATCAGTGAGTTGTCGGGCGGCTTGGCCGAACTGTCGGCGCGACACATGAAACTGGTCAAGACCGGGCGCACCCACATGATGGACGCCACGCCGATCACCTTCGGCCAGGAACTGTCGGCCTTTATCGCGCAGCTGGATTACGCCGAACGGGCGATTCGCGGCGCGCTGCCGCAGGTCTGTGAACTGGCCCAGGGCGGCACGGCAGTCGGCACCGGGTTGAACTCGCCCCACGGCTTTGGTGAAGCGATTGCCGCCGAACTGGCCGCGCTGTCCGGCCTGCCGTTCGTCACCGCACCGAACAAATTCGCCGCCCTCGCCGGCCATGAGCCGCTGACCACACTGTCCGGCGCGCTGAAAACCCTGGCCGTGACCCTGATGAAAATCGCCAATGACCTGCGCTTGCTCGGCTCCGGGCCACGGGCCGGTTTTGCCGAAGTGAAGCTGCCGGCGAATGAGCCGGGCAGTTCGATCATGCCCGGCAAGGTCAACCCGACCCAGTGCGAAGCGTTGTCGATGCTGGCGTGCCAGGTGCTGGGCAACGACGTGGCAATCGGCTTTGCCGCGAGTCAGGGCCACTTGCAGTTGAACGTGTTCAAACCGGTGATCATCCACAACTTGCTGCAATCGATTCGCCTGCTGGCCGATGGTTGCAGCAACTTCCAGCAGCATTGCATCGCCGGGCTGGAACCGGACGCCGAGAAAATGGCGGAACACCTGGAGCGTGGCTTGATGCTGGTGACCGCGTTGAACCCGCACATTGGCTACGACAAATCGGCGGAGATTGCCAAGAAGGCATACGCCGAAGGCCTGACTTTGCGCGAGGCGGCGTTGCAGTTGGGGTATCTGACCGACGAGCAGTTTGATGCGTGGGTGCGGCCGGAGAATATGTTGGAAGCGGGCGCCAAGGGCTGAATTCTTCAGCGCCTGATAGTCAGTCTTCGCGGGCAAGCCTCGCTCCTACAAGGGATCGCACTCCACCTGTAGGAGCGAGGCTTGCCCGCGAAGAACGATAACGCGGTCTAACTGGCGGTCACTCGCATCCGCCGTGCCCGCAGCCCCGCCATCAACGACGGCCCCAACGCCACCAGCGCCGAGCCCAGCACCACCAATATTGCCCCGCCATAACCCAGACCGTTGATGGTCTCGGCATGCACGTACTCTGGCCACCACAACGCCGCCAGCGCCACAGCCACAAAGGTCACTAACGGTGTAATCGCCAGCGTCGCGCTGACCCGCGAAGCCTCCCAATGCGCCAATGCTTCAGCAAACGCGCCATAGGCGATCAATGTGTTCAAGCAGCACGCCAGCAGCAGCCAGCCTTGCAGCGGGCTCAGGTTCAGCGCTTCCAGCGGATGCACCCACGGCGTCAGCAACATCGCGCAGAACAGGTAGATCACCATCATCACCTGCAACGAATTCCACACCGTCAGCAATTGCTTCTGCCCCAGCGCATAAAAGGTCCAGACCGTGGATGCGGCCAACACCATCAATACGCCAGCGGTGTAATCCGTCAGGGACGTGAGTAATTCGGCCAGGCGCTGATTGAAAAACAGCCCGAAACCGATCAGCAACACCAACAGGCCAATCCCCTGCCCCACGCTGAATTTTTCCTTGAACACAAACAGACTGGCGATCAGCAACATGATCGGGCCCATTTGCACCACCAGTTGCGCGGTGCCGGGGCTGAGCAGGTTCAGGCCCATCAAATACAGCACGTAATTGCCCACCAGACCGAGTACCGCCATCAGCACCAGCCAGCCGCCCTTGGGGCCGAGCACCTTGCGGCTCGGCAGGCGTTTAGTCGCCGCCAGATACAGGAACAGGCAACCGCCGGACACCATCAAGCGAAACCAGGTCACCGTCACCGGGTCCATCACCAGCAGCACTTGCTTGAGCTTGATCGGCAGGATGCCCCACAGCAATGCGGTCAGCAGCGCCAGGAACAGCCCGTAAACCCAGCGACCGGATGAAATATGCATGCTGCCCCCAACGCCACGTGGCAAGAAACGCCATTCTAGGCTCAGCCGTCAGCGGCACACAGAGACAGTTGTGCGCTGGCCGCAAATGAAACTGTGCAGGTCGCAACGCCAAATTGACGACGTGCCGTCGATCAGGTCGCCAGGCGCCGTAACGACTTCACGCATAAGCTGATTGGACCCGCAGACAGGACCTACGCTCAGGAGATCGCCATGTACGGCATGCGCGCCCAGGACAACGCCCCCGCCACGCACTTTCGCAGTGACCGGATGTGTCGCGTCAATGGGCAGTTTTATTTCAGCACTCGGGAAAACACCCTCGAAGGGCCGTATGAGAACCCCGAAGCGGCGGCGCGGGAGATACAGGCGTATATCGAGCGGATGCAGCTTCAGAGCAAAAACCGGTAGACCGAGTGGCCCCCATTCGCGGGCAAGCCTCGCTCCTACAGAAGATCAAATTCCCCTGTAGGAGCGAGGCTTGCCCGCGAAAGCAATCTAACCGTCGCTACAAATCTGCGGTTTAACGCACCGCCTCAAACAACCCCGTCGCCCCCATCCCGCCACCCACGCACATGGTCACCACGCCATAACGCAGATTGCGCCGCTGCAATTCCCGCACGAGATGCCCGACCTGACGCGAACCGGTCATGCCGAACGGGTGGCCGATGGAAATCGAACCGCCGTTGACGTTGTATTTCGCGTTGTCGATTTCCAGTCGATTACGGCTGTACAGGCACTGGGACGCGAACGCTTCGTTGAGTTCCCACAGGTCGATGTCGGCAATCTGCAAACCCTTGGCCTTGAGCAACTTGGGCACCGAGAACACCGGGCCGATGCCCATTTCATCCGGCGCGCAACCGGCCACGGTGAAGCCACGGAAAAAGGCCTTGGGCTTCAATCCCAATTCCAGGGCTTTTTCCAGGCTCATCACCAGGGTCATGGACGCCCCGTCCGACAGTTGCGACGAGTTACCGGCCGTCACCGAACCGTCCTCGGCAAACACCGGTTTCAAACCGGCGAGGCTTTGCAGGGTGGTGTCCGGGCGGTTGCAGTCGTCGTGTTCGACGATGCCGTCGAGGATCTGCACCTGGCCGGTGGCCTTGTCTTCGACCCGGTACTTGACCGCCATCGGCACGATTTCATCATTGAACAACCCGGCGGCCTGAGCCTGGGCCGTGCGTTGCTGGCTCTGCAACGCGTACAGGTCCTGCTCTTCGCGGCTGACGTTGTAGCGTCGGGCAACAATTTCGGCGGTCTGGCCCATCGGGAAATAGATGCCCGGCACCTGCTCCTTGAGCAGCGGGTTGATCAGGTTATCGGTGTTGACGCTTTTCATCGTCAAGCTGATCGACTCGACGCCACCGGCGACGATGATGTCGCTGCAACCCGAGGCAATCTGGTTGGCGGCAATTGCAATGGCTTGCAGGCCCGAGGAGCAGAAACGGTTGAGGGTCATGCCGGCGGTGCCGATGCCCAGTTGCGACAACACCGCCACGTTGCGCCCGATGTTGTAACCCTGGGCGCCTTCGTTGGAGCCGGCGCCGACGATGCAATCCTCGACACTGGCCGGGTCGATGTCGTTGCGCGCAAGCAGCGCATTGACGCAATGGGCCGCCATGTCGTCCGGACGGGTCTGGTTGAACTTGCCGCGAAAGGATTTGGCCAGGCCGGTCCGCACGCTGTCGACGATCACCACTTCACGCATGGCATACCTCATTGTTGTTGTCGGTTGAGAGTGGACCGAGCATAAGTCCACCCCATTACCGACCGCGACAATCATTCACCTCGCGTATGCGCAACCATCGGCCTACTTCTTGTGCTTCCTGGCCTTTTTGTCGGCCTTTTCGAAAGCCTCTTCCAGCGCGTGGTTGATCGTGCGCAAGACTTTAACCCGCGCCCAGCGCTTGTCATTGGCTTCCACCAGGGTCCAGGGCGAGATCTCGGTGCTGGTGCGATCGACCATGTCGCCGACCGCCGCACGGTAGGCGTCCCACTTGTCGCGGTTGCGCCAGTCGTCTTCGGTGATTTTGAAACGCTTGAACGGAATCTCCTCCCGGGCCTGGAAACGTTCCAGTTGCGTCTGTTTGTCGATGGCCAGCCAGAACTTGACCACGATGACGTGCGAATCGGCAATCTGCTCCTCGAAATCGTTGATCTCGCTGTAGGCCCGCAGCCAATCCGCTGGCGGGCAGAAACCTTCGATCCGCTCCACCAGGACCCGGCCATACCAGGAGCGGTCGAACACAGTGAACTTGCCCTTGGCCGGCAGGTGTCGCCAGAAGCGCCACAGGTACGGTTGCGCCCGCTCTTCCTCGGTGGGCGCGGCAATCGGCACGATGTTGTATTGGCGCGGATCGAGCGCCGCCGCGACCCGACGGATCGCCCCGCCCTTGCCCGCCGCATCATTGCCTTCGAACACCGCCACCAAGGCGTGCTGGCGCATGCGTTTGTCGCGCATCAGGCCGGAGAACCGCGCCTGCTCGGTAATCAGTTGTTCTTCGTAATCGTCTTTTTCCAGGCGCTGGGTCAAGTCCAGGCTGTCGAGTACGTTCAATTGATCGACATGGATGGGCAGCGGCGCTTCATTAACCTTGTCGGGGTGGACCTTGGGCCGCTTCAGCGCATTTTGCAGGCCTTCAAGCAAAATCTTGCCCACCACCAAACTGCGGTAATGCGGGTCCACGCCTTCGATCACATGCCAAGGGGCATAGTCGCGACTGGTGCGACGCAACACACGCTCGCCGTACTTGACGAACTTGTCGTAGGTTTCCGATTGTTGCCAGTCCAGCGGGCTGATGCGCCAACTGTGCAACGGGTCATCGGCGAGTGCCTTGAGCCGCGCCTTCATTTGCTGCTTGGACAGATGGAACCAGAACTTGAAGATCAGCGCGCCTTCGTCACAGAGCATTTTCTCCAGGCGTTCAGACTGATTGATCGCCTGGTCCAATACCGCGTTCTTGAAATTGCCATGGACCCGTCCTTGCAGCATCTGGCTGTACCAGTTGCCAAAGAAAATCCCCATGCGGCCCTTGGCCGGCAGCATCCGCCAGTAACGCCAGGCCGGTGGCCGCGCCAGTTCTTCGTCGGTCTGCTGGTCGAAGGTACGGACCTCGATCAGGCGCGGGTCCATCCACTCATTGAGCAACTTGACCGTCTCGCCCTTGCCGGCGCCTTCGATGCCATTGATCAAGATGATCACCGGAAAACGTTTTTGCTGCTGAAGCTCGAACTGCGCTTCAAGCAAGGCTTCACGCAGGGCCGGCACTTCGGCGTCGTAGGTTTCTTTGTCGATGGCGTGACCGATTTCGGCAGATTCGAACATGGGCGGCTCCCTTCCAAGATTGAGCAAGACTAGCGGATTGACCTCTCCTGTGGGGGGAGAAACTCAAAGATCAAAAGATCGCAGCCTTCGGCAGCTCCTACGGGTGTACGTCGATCCGTTGCAGGAGCTGCCGACGGCTGCGATCTTTCCGGGGCGACGCATTTTCCCTGTCCTGCCTGTATCAGGACTTGCCATGGATCAAGCATGCTCCTGTCGATCAGATAGAATGCCCGCCTTGCCGTTGCCGAGCCTGCCATGAAGCCTGAAATGCCCAACGCCCAGCTCGACTGGGACGACCAGGGACGCCCGCATTCGCGGGTGTTCGATGATGTGTATTTTTCCGACCAGTCAGGGCTGGATGAAACCCGCTACGTGTTCATCGAGCAAAACTGTCTGAAGGAACGCTTCGCCGCGTTGCCCGCCGACGGTTGTCTGGTGATTGGCGAGACCGGTTTCGGCACCGGGTTGAATTTCCTCTGCGCCTGGCAACTGTTCGAAGAGCAAGCGGTGGCCGGTGCGCGTTTGCATTTTGTCAGCGTGGAAAAGTACCCGCTGACCGCCCCGGACCTGAAACGGGCGCTGGCGTTGTGGCCGCAGCTCACACCGTTCGCCGATCAACTGCTGGCCCAGTACGTGGCGATCCATCAAGGCTTTCAACGGCTGGTGCTGGATAACGGCCGGGTCACTCTGACCTTGCTGATCGGCGATGCGCTGGAACAGTTGCCGCAACTGGATGCGCAAGTCGATGCCTGGTTTCTCGACGGTTTTGCCCCGGCGAAAAACCCCGACATGTGGACCGCCGAGCTGTTTGCCGAACTGGCACGCCTGGCCGCGCCCGATGCCACCATCAGCACCTTTACCAGCACCGGTTGGGTCCGTCGGTTGCTCAACGCGGCCGGCTTCAAGATGAAGCGCACGCCGGGGATCGGACACAAATGGGAAATCCTGCGGGGCGTGTTTGTTGGCTGGCCCACCGAAGTCGCCGCGCCTGTCGCCGCTAAACCCTGGTTTGCCCGCCCGCCCGTGCACACAGGCGAACGCCGCGCCCTGGTGATCGGCGCCGGACTGGCCGGTTGTGCCACTGCCGCCAGCCTCGCCGCCCGGGGTTGGCAGGTCAGTTTGCTGGAACGTCACGCCGAGATCGCCCAGGAAGCCTCGGGCAATCCGCAAGGCGTGCTGTACCTCAAGCTCTCGGCCCACGGCACCGCGTTGTCGCAATTGATTGTCAGCGGATTCGGCCATACCCGACGCGTGCTTGAACACCTGCATCGCGGCGTCGACTGGGACGGTTGCGGCGTGCTGCAACTGGCGTTCAATGCCAAGGAAGCCGAACGCCAGGCGCAACTGGCGGCGGCGTTTCCTGCCGATCTGCTGCACCGGCTGGATCAATCGCAAGCCCAGACTCGGGCCGGCATCGCGCTGGCCCATGGCGGTTTGTTTTACCCCGAGGGTGGCTGGGTGCATCCTCCGGCACTGTGCCAATGGCAAGCCGCGCAACCGAATGTTCAACTGCTGCCCCATCGCGATGTGCTGCAACTCAGCAAAGTCGATGACCAGTGGCAAGCCTGGGACGGCGACACGCTGCTCGCCAGTGCTCCAGTCGTGGTGCTGGCCGGTGCGGCCGAGATCAAGCGTTTTGCCCCCAGCGCCGACCTGCCGCTCAAGCGCATTCGCGGGCAAATCACCCGGTTGGCGCAAACCACCGAGAGCCAGAGCCTGGCCACGGTGGTCTGCGCCGAAGGCTACGTGGCGCCGGCACGCCTGGGCGAACACACCCTGGGCGCCAGCTTCGATTTCAACAGCGATGACCTGACCCCGACCACCGCCGAGCACCTAGGCAACCTGCAACTGCTGGAGGAAATCTCCAGCGATCTGGTCGCCCGCCTGCACGCCGAACAACTGGACCCGGAACAACTCCAGGGCCGCGCGGCGTTCCGTTGCACCAGCCCGGACTACCTGCCCATCGTCGGGCCATTGGCCGACGGCCCGACGTTCAACCTGGCTTACTCAGCCCTGAGCAAGGACGCCCGACAAGTGCCGGACATCCCGTGCCCATGGCTCGACGGTTTGTACGTCAACAGCGGGCACGGCTCACGGGGCTTGATCACCGCCCCGCTGTCCGGCGAACTGCTGGCCGCCTGGCTGGACAACGAACCGTTGCCCTTGCCCCGCAGCGTGGCCGAAGCCTGCCATCCCAACCGCTTTGCCCTGCGCCGATTGATTCGCGGGGCCTGATCCCCTCACTGCTCCGGCAGGACACACATCCCCAGGTCCGCCAATTTCATGATGTCCTGGGTCAAGCTCTCCAACAGGCTATTTTCGGCGGTGGCCTGTTCGCCCCTGATGGCATCGAGTTGCTGGCGGTAATCGGCGTCGGTCAGGCTGTCGGCCTGATCGAATACCTTCTGAAGACGGACCTGGAGCGGTGCGGTGGCCTTGTTAAAACGGCTGGGGTAATTGCGTTTCAGATAGTCCGTCCAGAACGGTCGCTGCACCAGAAACCTGAGCAGCGCCGATGACAGCTCGGCGGTTTTGACCTTGTTCAGGGCCGCGCTCAGATCGGCATCCGTCACCCCGCTCAGGCTGGCATAACGCATATGCCGGGGCTGGCCCGGAAGTTCGAAGGCCTCGGCCAGTCCGGTTCGATAGGCCAGGCTGACTTCCAATGGATCTGCCGTGGGGTGGCTGGTGATGTGCGTCTGGGCAATCTGATCCAATTGATCGAGGCGAAACAGCCCTTTACCTAATTTCAGGAGCGGCGTCGCCGTGAACTGCGCCGAACTCGACGGGTTCATCACGCGATCAATCTCGACCGCCACTTCCATGTTGCTGAAGTTCAATGCCGCCGAGTCGGTGCAGTTGATCGGGTTGGCCGCGAGGTCAAAGAGCTGATCGCGCAGCGAAGCATTGCCTTCGCAGGCGCTCAGCACCGACCAGACTCTTTGGGTCATGTCTTCGCGCACGTATTCGCTGTCGGCGGTATTGCCCAATTCGGCCAGCAAGTGGAACAGGCCGTCGGAGCCGGGGTCATCCTTGAGTGCGGTCCAGAGAGCGCCACGCCGGCTATACGTGACCCTGACTTCCTCCGGCAACCAGAGCTTTTTGGCTTCTTGCTCGTTCAACCGGGCTATGTCGTCCTCCAGGTAGCCCATGCCCACGCCAACGCTGTCCCGATACGCCTTGAGCTTGACCCGACTGGCGGTGTTCAGCGGATTGGTGCGCAGGTTAATGGTCTCGCTGAACCGTCGCGGGACCGTGAACAGCCACTCGGGCAGGACCGCGATTTCATTGTTGCGCAGATCGACGCGATCCAGGTTGGGCAAGCGTTGCAGGCCTTTGGGCAGCTCCGTGGCGCGGGTATCGCGCAGGGCAAGAAAGCGCAGGTCGAACATCTTGCTGACGTCCGGCGTGGCACCCAGCGGGTTTTTGCTCAGGTTAAGGCTCTGCAGCGCGCGCATCGCCGTCAGTTTCACCAAAGTATGTTCGGTCAGCACCAGCCGATTGTCTGCCAGGCTCAAACCTTTGAGCCTGGGCATCAACGTCAATGCTTCAGGCAGTAACGTCAGTTGATTGCTGTCCAGCTCCAGCGTCTCAAGCGCTTTGAAGTGCTTGATGAAATAGGCCAGATCATTGCCCTGGGCCATGTTCTTCAACGACAGACGCCGGACGTGGCTGAAATCAATCTCCGCCGGCAATATCGGGAGCTTGCCGACGCGCATGCCATCCAGATTCATCCCCACCCTGCTGATGCCTCGCTCGTCACGCATCACAACCAGACGCCGCCAACTGTCCTCAATGGCATCGGCCACTTGTCGACGGCTTTGTCGGTACTCGCGCAGATCGCCCGGCAACTTGCGCATTTCAGCGTCATCGTTGCTCCAGGTTTTGAGTAGCCCGCGCAACGTTTCCAGTTGTCGCTGGCGCTGTCGCACCGCCGTGGCCCGGGACAAGTGATCCGTGCCCAAACCATCGAGCAGCGTATTGATCTCTTTGTCGGTCATCAGCGGGTAGAGCTTTCGGGTTTTGCGCACCAGGGCCGAGGCATGGGGCGACGAAGGCTGCGCCGGGTCGGCCTGGAGGCAGGAGACAGACGCATCGGTTTCGGCCAGCGGCTTGCCCGCCAATACACGCGCGGCGACCGCGCGCTCCTGCGTGGCGCGGGCCAGCAACTGGTCGCGTAAACCCCAGGCGTGCTCCGGAAAATGATCTCCCAGGCCCATGGCCGTGCGCTGGGCAGGTGGAATAGCGCGCAGGATGGCTTCGTAGAGCGCATTCGGCCCCTTGGTGGCCTTGGCCAGTGACTTTGCATCGGCATCGAAGGCTTGATAACCGGCCGAGGATTTGACCAGGGTGCGTTTTAAGGCACTGTCCTTCGGCCCGATGCTTTGCAGCAATGGGCCGGTGACAGAATCCTCACGCACTTCAAGCCACAACTTGCTGTCCCAGCCACGCAAGTGTTCGAGCAAGTAAACAGCCAGCTTGTTGGTGTCGCCACTGGCGATGTCCGGCAGGTAAAAGCCGCTGATGGCTTTGTCCAGTTGCACCTGCGCCAAGGCTTCGCGGGCCTTTTGCGCCAGCCCCAGGGGCACGCGTTTCGTCGCCCGCAGGCGCAAGCGCTCAACGCTGCCGAGCTGATCGATCAGCTCCTGCGCGATGCCGACGGGCAGTTGGGCAAAGTCCTGCCTGAGCACCTCCACATCACTCACGCGGCTGGTGTCGTGGGCTTCATACAAACGATCGAACAGCGGCAACCGATCCTGCTTCAACGAGGCGGCCAGTTTTTTCGCCAAGGCATCGGCTTGGGTTTCGGTGCCGGTTTTCGTACCGATCAAGGTCTGCAGCTCACTCTGGTGCAAACCGGCCACCACCTTCTGGAACAGCATGCCCTGGGCCAGCTCCGCTTCAGAGACATCGACGGCGACGTCTTCGTCAGCCACGAGTGCGTTTTGTGGATACACCGCCGTGGTGTTCCTTTGCCCATCGCGCAGCCTGATGTAACGCCCGCTCGGCCAGCCTTTGAGCGATGGCAGCGCGTGCAGGTGTTCTGGTGCATGGACGGCACTGCCGGGGGCGCCGTCCGCAAGGGCGGCGATGCAGTCGCTGATGCGTCGCTCCAGGCGAAAACGCTCGATGGCGTCCTTCAATCGGGCGCCCGGTACCCGGCTCTCCTCATGCAACTGATGCAACTCGGAGATCGAGGTGCCGGTGACCGTGCGAATCTGCTCCACCCGAGTGTCGTCCAGCGCGGCCAGGCGCGTGTCCAGGCGCTTGAGCGCATAACTGCCCTCGCGCCATTGCGACGGTTGTTCGGATGACAGCCGCCAGCCGCCCTCGCCGTTGTGTTCCAGCGATGGCGCAAATGCATCGACCTGCGAAGGATGCCGAACCCTCCACTTTTTCAAGACCGCGTCGTAGTAAATCCGATAGGCGCCGTTGTCGATCCGGATGTGTGATTGCCCACCGATCTGATAAATCCCTTGAGCATCGACAGCCTGCCCACGCAACGTACTCAGGGGCTGCCTGTAGGGCTGGAGGTCAGACTTCCAGAGCCGGGCCTTGCCGCTGGGGTTGGTCATTGATTCGAATTGGCTGAAAAACTCAGGATGTTCGCGCACGGTTTTCTTGATCAGCGAACCCACCACTTTGCCGCCAACGGCGAAGGCCCCCATCAGGGCCAGGTTTTGCGCGATGCTGAGCACATGGGACAGCGCCTCTTGTTTGTCACCGTGCTGCCAGTCCTCGACGCCGTCGTACACCTCGGCCAGCAGCATCCCGACGGTCACGCCCATCATCAACTGCCCAAGCACCGGGACAAAAAACGCCGCGACATTGGCCACCGTCAAACCCAGCTCCAGCAGGTTCTCCACACGCTTCTTGCGCACCTCTTCATCCACGTCCGCCGTCGGCACGACCAATTCACGGGCATCGAGCTGCAGCTTGCCCAAGGAACTCTGAATCATGAATTGAAACAGCGGCACGGTAATCGGCAAGGCCTTGAACGTGTCGAGGTTTTCGCTGGCGGCGGCGGACGTAAAAAACACCAGTTTGCTGTCTTCGTCGATGCCGTGGGCGAAGTAATCCTTGTAGCTTTTCACCTTCAATTTCAGGCTCAGATACCGTTTGAATTCGACAAACGTGCTGTATTCGTAAAGCGGCCGCCCAGGTTCGTTGGGCATGTAAACCACGCACCATTCGGTCGGGTAGGTCTCGACCGAACGCTTGGAAAAAATCACCACGCCCCACACGCAGGTGGCAAACAACTCAATGCCCTGGATGATCAGCGGCTCGCCGCCATGGCGGATGTTCTGAATGCCGGCCTCGGTGCCCATCCCGCTGTGGGCATCCAGCGTCAGCAGGGTTTTGTAGGCGTCCTCGGTGATGTGTTTTTTCATGAACGCCAGGTGCGCATCCACCCGTAGCTTCCTGACCTTGAGTCCGTTGAGGTCGTTGACCCGACTGGCCGAGCCTGGCGGAAGATTGAACACCTCGTTGATATGCGCCTGATAGCGCTTGCCCAGATCGAGTTCACGACAGAGCGTGGCAAACGCTTCCGGCGTGAGATCCGGCAAACCTTTTGTGGTCGAGGCGATGTGCACCGTGCTGGTGGCTGGAAAACCGTCCGCCTCGGTTTCATCCACCGTGAAGTTTTGCATCGCCGCTTCCAGCAGATTGCGCCGGATCGACGGGATTGTTTCAACACCTTCGGTCCCTGTCGGAGTGCCTTCGCAGCCACAGTCGAAGCCCGGCAGCACCAGCGCGTCGTGGTGCACATCGAACGCCACCGACCACTTTTTCGTCAGGGCCGCCGACAGGTGCGTCGCGCAAAAGCGCTCCGGCGATTGCAGCTTTTGCATCAGCGTTTCGACGCTTTGCTGATCACTCAGCAGCGCTCGCAGGTCCGTGTCCAATGCCGCGAGGACCGTCGGGGAAGCCTTGAGCAACCAGGCCGGCAGGCTCTTGCGCAAGGTCTCGGCGGTGTCCAGATCCCCGGTGGCTTCGAGCAGCGCCGCGAGCGTTTCGGTGTCACTCAATGGCCGGCGAACCGGGGTCGGTGTATCCGTGGTCAGCATCAGCAACATCCTTATTGCGAGTCATGAGCCCTTAACCTATCGACTCGGCCCCCGGAAGAAAAACGCGAATACTGGCGCGGTTCAGCGCTGTTTTAAGCAGTAATTTCCATGCTTCATCTATTTATTTACCACCTCGCGCCCCTGCCGTTGTGCCTGTCGCTCGCAACACCCCGAACCCGCTACTTATAACCGATCGATCTAAAACTCCCGCCAACCCGCCGGGTCAGTTTCAGAGTACCCGCTGTTTTGGCGCGGTATCGAACACCCCTCCCCAACGGAAAAACCGGTAAGGACTTTATGTGCGGATTAGCTGGCGAGTTACGCTTTGACCAACAACCTGCGGACCTCGCGGCCGTTGAACGAATCACCCATCACCTGGCCCCGCGTGGCCCGGATGCGTGGGGCTTTCACGCCCAAGGGCCGATTGCCCTGGGCCATCGTCGCCTGAAAATCATGGACCTGTCGGACGGCTCGGCGCAGCCGATGATCGACAACCAACTGGGCTTGTCCCTGGCCTTCAACGGCGCGATCTACAACTTCCCGGAACTGCGCACCGAGCTTGAAAGCCTCGGTTATGCCTTCTATTCCGGCGGCGACACCGAAGTGCTGCTCAAGGGCTATCACGCCTGGGGCGAAGCGCTGCTGCCCAAACTCAACGGCATGTTTGCTTTCGCGATCTGGGAGCGCGACGCCAAACGCCTGTTCATCGCCCGCGACCGTCTCGGCGTGAAGCCGCTGTACCTGTCGCGCACTGGTCAACGCCTGCGCTTCGCCTCGGCCCTGCCGGCGCTGCTCAAGGGCGGCGATATCAGCCCGATGCTCGACCCGGTGGCGCTGAACCATTACCTGAACTTTCACGCGGTGGTCCCGGCCCCGCGCACCTTGATTGCCGGCATCGAAAAGCTGCCGCCCGCGACTTGGATGCGCATCGAAGCCGATGGCACCACTGAGCAGAAAACCTGGTGGACCCTGCCCTACGGTCCCCACGCCGATGAGATGAACCTGACTCTGGAAGACTGGCGCGACCGCGTGCTCGACAGCACCCGTGACGCGGTAGCGATCCGCCAACGTGCGGCGGTGGACGTCGGTGTGCTGCTTTCGGGCGGTGTCGATTCAAGCCTGCTGGTTGGCCTGTTGCGTGAAGTCGGCGTGGAGAATCTCTCGACTTTTTCCATCGGTTTCCAGGACGCCGGCGGCGAGCGCGGCGACGAGTTCCAGTATTCGGACCTGATCGCCAAGCATTACGGCACCCGGCACCATCAATTGCGCATTCAGGAAAGCGAGATCATCGAGCAACTGCCTGCGGCGTTCCGCGCCATGAGCGAGCCGATGGTCAGCCATGACTGCATTGCTTTCTATCTGTTGTCCCGGGAAGTGGCCAAGCATTGCAAGGTGGTACAGAGCGGCCAGGGCGCGGACGAGTTGTTCGCCGGTTATCACTGGTACCCGCAAGTGGACGGCGCGGCCGATCCGTACGCGGCGTATCGAGAGGCGTTTTTCGACCGCAGTTACGAAGACTACGCCGCCACCGTGCAGCCGAAATGGCTGACGGCGAATGACGCCGCCGGCGACTTCGTGAAGGAACATTTCGCACAACCCGGCGCCGATGCGGCGGTGGACAAAGCCCTGCGTCTGGACAGCACGATTATGTTGGTGGACGACCCGGTCAAACGCGTCGACAACATGACCATGGCCTGGGGCCTGGAAGCACGCACGCCGTTCCTCGATTATCGGCTGGTGGAGTTGTCGGCCCGGGTGCCGGGCAAATTCAAACTGCCGGATGGCGGCAAGCAGGTCTTGAAAGAAGCAGCGCGGCTGGTCATTCCCAGCGAAGTAATCGACCGCAAGAAAGGCTATTTCCCGGTGCCCGGCCTCAAGCATTTGCAGGGAGATACGCTGAATTGGGTGCGCGAACTGCTGCTCGATCCCAGCCAGGATCGCGGCCTGTTCAACCCGGCCATGCTCGACCGTCTGCTGACCGACCCGCAAGGTCAACTCACGCCGTTGCGCGGCTCCAAGCTGTGGCAATTGGCGGCCCTGAACCTGTGGCTCAGTGAACAAGGAATCTGATCAATGAAACCCCACGCCACGGCTTATAGCCAACGCTTGTTGCGCGGTCAGTCCCCTTCCTACGAACGCTTGCAGGCGCGCCTGGCCGAGGATGGCAGCGAGTTGGGCGCCGCGCCAATTGCGGTGCATTGCGGTTGGGGCCGGTTGCTGATCGGCCATACCTTCCCGGATGCCGCGAGCATCGCCCAGGAGTTACTCAACGAGCAGCCCGGCGAGCGCGATATCGCCCTGTATGTGGCGGCGCCCCAGCAAGTGTTGGGGCTGGAGCCGGCGCAATTGTTTCTGGACCCGTCCGACACCTTGCGCCTGTGGTTCAGCGACTATCGCCAGTCGACCCGGGTGTTTCGCGGCTTCCGCATTCGTCGGGCGCAAAGCGAGGCGGACTGGCAGGCGATCAATCTGCTGTATCAGGCTCGCGGCATGCTGCCGATCGACCCGTCACTGTTGACCCCGCGTCATATGGGCGGCCCGGTGTATTGGCTGGCCGAAGACGAGGACAGCGGCGCAATCATTGGCAGCGTCATGGGCCTCAATCATCACAAGGCCTACAACGACCCGGAAAACGGCAGCAGCCTCTGGTGCCTGGCTGTTGACCCGCACTGTTCGCGGCCCGGGGTGGGCGAAGTGCTGGTGCGGCACTTGATCGAGCATTTCATGAGCCGTGGGCTGAGTTACCTCGACCTGTCGGTTTTGCACGACAACCGCCAGGCGAAAAGTCTCTACGCCAAGCTCGGTTTTCGAAACCTGTCGACCTTCGCCATCAAGCGCAAGAACGGCATCAATCAACCGTTGTTCTTGGGGCCGGGGCCGCAAGCCGAGTTCAATCCGTATGCGCGGATCATCGTCGAGGAAGCCCATCGTCGCGGCATTGATGTGCAAGTCGATGACGCCGACGCCGGGATGTTTACCCTCAGCCATGGCGGGCGCCGGGTGCGTTGCCGCGAATCCCTGAGCGACCTGACCAGCGCCATCAGCATGAGCCTGTGCCAGGACAAGAGCCTGACCCACAAAGTGCTGAAAGCCGCCGGCCTGAACCTGCCCTCCCAGCAATTGGCGGGCAATGGCGACGACAACCTGGCGTTTCTCGACGAGCACCAACGGATAGTGGTCAAGCCGCTGGACGGTGAGCAGGGCCATGGCGTGGCGGTGGATTTGCAGACGATTGAAGAGGTTCAGCAAGCCATCGAAGCGGCGCGCCAGTTCGACAGCCGAGTGTTGCTGGAAAGCTTCCACGAAGGGCTGGATCTGCGGATTGTGGTGATCGGTTTTGAGGTGATCGCTGCGGCGATTCGTCGGCCAGCGGAAGTGGTCGGCGACGGCCAGCATTCCATCGGTGCGCTGATCGAAGCCCAGAGTCGGCGGCGTCAGGCGGCCACCAGTGGCGAAAGCAAGATCCCGCTGGACCACGAAACCGAGCGCACCTTGCAGGCGGCGGGTTACGACTACGAGAGCATTCTGCCGGCCGGTGAGCATCTGTTCGTACGGCGTACGGCGAATCTTCATACCGGCGGCGTGCTTGAAGATGTCACCGCGATCCTGCACCCGACACTGGTGGACGCCGCCGTGCGGGCGGCGCGGGCGCTGGACATCCCGATGGTCGGGCTCGACCTGATGGTGCCGGCCGCCGATCAGCCGGAGTACGTGTTTATCGAAGCCAACGAACGTGCGGGCCTGGCCAATCATGAACCGCAGCCGACGGCGGAGCGGTTTGTGGATTTGTTGTTTCCGCACAGTCAGCCGGCGGTTTCATAGACATGTATCGCCTGAGCTGACGCCATCGCGGGCAAGCCTTGCTCCTACGAAAGCACCGCACCACCTGTAGGAGCGAGGCTTGCCCGCGAAGGCGGCCTCACAGGCGCCACACATTCTTTCCCTTCATCGAAACCATCGATGCTCGTTACTCATCAGGAGTTTCCATGACCAGCAAAATCCCCGAACCGGATCTCAACTACCTGCAAAAAGTCCTGCTGGAAATGCTCGCCATTCCCAGCCCGACCGGGTTTACCGACACCATCGTGCGTTACGTTGCCGAGCGACTCGAAGAGCTGGGCATTCCGTTCGAGATGACCCGGCGCGGCACCATCCGCGCCACCCTCAAGGGCAAGAAAAACAGCCCCGACCGCGCGGTGTCCGCCCATTTGGACACCATCGGTGCGGCGGTGCGAGCGGTGAAGGACAACGGTCGCCTGACCCTGGCCCCCGTCGGCTGCTGGTCCAGCCGTTTTGCCGAAGGCAGTCGGGTTAGCCTGTTTACCGACAACGGCGTGATCCGTGGCAGCGTGTTGCCGTTGATGGCCTCCGGGCATGCGTTCAACACCGCCGTGGATGAAATGCCGATCAGTTGGGACCACGTCGAGTTGCGCCTGGACGCCTATTGCGCGACCCGCGCCGATTGCGACTCGTTAGGCATCAGCGTCGGTGATTTCGTTGCGTTCGACCCGTTGCCGGAGTTCACCGAGAGCGGCCACATCAGCGCCCGGCACCTGGACGACAAGGCTGGGGTGGCTGCGCTGTTGGCGGCGATGAAAGCCATCGTCGACAGCGGTGAAGAGTTGATGATCGACTGTCATCCGCTGTTCACCATCACCGAGGAAACCGGCAGTGGCGCGGCGGCGGCGTTGCCGTGGGATGTCAGCGAATTCGTCGGCATCGACATCGCGCCGGTCGCACCGGGTCAGCATTCCAGCGAACACGCGGTGAGCGTGGCGATGCAGGATTCCGGCGGGCCCTATGACTATCACTTGTCGCGGCATCTGCTGCGCCTGGCCAGTGACAACGAGTTGCCGGTGCGTCGCGACCTGTTCCGTTATTACTTCAGCGATGCCCATTCGGCGGTGACTGCCGGGCATGACATTCGTACGGCCCTGCTGGCGTTTGGCTGTGATGCGACTCACGGCTACGAACGGACTCACATTGATAGCCTGGCCGCGCTGAGTCGTCTGCTGGGTGCATACATCCTGAGCCCGCCGGTGTTTGCCAGCGATGCGCAGCCGGCCAAGGGTTCGCTGGACCGGTTCAGTCATCAGATCGAGCATGACACGCAGATGGAAAGCGATACGCGGGTGCCGTCGGTGGACAGTTTGGTGGGGCAGCGAAGCGACAGCTAAAGCGAACACGATCCCGTAGGAGCGGCCGAAGGCTGCGATCTTTTGATCTTCGGTGGCTTCATGGCCGTCAAAGATCAAGATCAAAAGATCGCAGCCTTCGGCAGCTCCTACTGGTGATGCGTTCGTAACCGCCGTAGCATCGCGACATTGTTTTGACCGAGGTGCCTATGCTGATCCCTTACGACCAACTTGAAGTCGATACCCTGACCCGTCTGATCGAAGACTTCGTGACCCGCGACGGCACGGACAACGGCGATGACACACCGCTGGAGACCCGCGTACTGCGCGTTCGCCAGGCACTGACCAAGGGCCAGGCGCTGATCGTTTTCGACCCGGACAGCGAGCAATGCCAGTTGATGCTCAAGCACGATGTGCCCAAGCACCTGTTCGACTGAAACACTCAACGACCTTTGGCTTTCGCCAGCTTGATCTGGATGCGTTCGTAGACCTCGGCCCGATGCACATTGACGTTGTCTGGCGCCTCGACGCCGAAGCGCACACTGCCGCCATTGACGGCGAGAATGCGCACGGAAATGTTGTCACCGATGGAAATCAATTCGCCGACTACGCGACTGAGTACAAGCATGGGATTCGTCCTTCAGGATTTCTGGACCCCGAAGATGCCCCGCGCGAAACGGGGCTTCAATGCATCAGCGGCAAATCAGTTTCGCCCTACAGCGCGAGATGAAGATCCTGCAAGACGCGTCTTACAAGCCGATCAAAAGTAGGACTTATCCTTCAAGACACGGAGAAACGCGGACCGAAAAGGATGACAGTCGCGCCGATCACGCACAGCGCCACGCCGATCCAGTCCGAGCCCAGCGGACGCACCCGCTCGACCACTGCCAGCCAGCCAATTGACGCGACGATGTAGATGCCACCGTAGGCGGCATAGGCGCGGCCGGCGTAAGTGGCTTCGACCCGGGTCAGCAGCAATGCGAACAAGGTCAGGCTGAGCAGCGCCGGGATGACCCACAACGCACTCTTGCCCTGGCGCAGCCACATCCAGAACGCGAAGCAACCGGCGATTTCGAACAGGGCGGCGAGGAAAAACCACAGGTAATTGAGCATGCAGACGTCTCGCGAGGATGGCCGATGGCGGCCACCCTAACGACGCGAAGGCTTGCGGGCAAGATCAGCCGGCGCTTTGTTTGGCCTTGGCGCGCATTTTGTCGGCCATCACGGTCATTTCGTTGTAGAGCAATTGCGGGTTCTTCTGCTTGATCGCCCACGCCATGCGGCCCTGTTCATGGGGCAGGATCATGAATTCGCCGGCGGCCACCTGGGTGTAGATATAGTCGGCAATGTCGGTGGCGGTGATCGGCGAGCTTTCCAGCAACTTGCCGACCTGGGCTTTCATGGCCGGTGTCGGGCCACGGAAGGAATCCAGCAAGTTGGTCTGGAAGAACGACGGGCACACCACATGCACCCCGACTTCTTGCTGCGCCAGTTCAATCAGCAAACTTTCGGACAACGCCACGACGCCAGCCTTGGCCACGTTGTAGTTGCTCATGGCCGGGCCCTGCATCAGCGCCGCCATCGAAGCGATGTTGATGATCTTGCCTTTGCTTTTTTCCAGCAGCGGCAGGAACGCCTTGCAGCCCTTGACCACGCCCATCAGGTTGATTGCGATCTGCCAGTCCCAGTCTTCCAGGGACAGTTCGCTGAAGAACCCGCCCGAGGCCACCCCGGCGTTGTTCACGATGATGTCGATGCCGCCCAGTTTTTCTTCGCAGGCCTGGGCGAATGCGGTCAGTTGGCTGTAATCGCGCACGTCGCAACGCTGGACAAACCCGTCGCCGCCCGCCTCGCGCACCAATTTCAGGGTTTCTTGCAGACCGGGCTCGCTGACATCCGACAAGGCCAGTTGCCAGCCTTCGCGGGCCCAACGCAGCGCGATTTCGCGACCCAGGCCAGAGCCCGCGCCAGTGATCATCATGCGATTTTGCATAGCAAACAGCCTTGTTGTTCTGGGGAAGATGCGCCGAGTGTAGCGAAGGAAATTGTCCGACCCACGCTCCATCAGATTGCTGAATGGCGCAGGCAAACCGGGGCACGGCTTGGGAGCGAGTCAAGGCCATCGCGGGCAAGCCTTGCTCCTACAAGAGCGTCGCATTCCCTGTAGGAGCAAGGCTTGCCCGCGATGAACGATAACGCGGTCTAACTTGCAAACTAGCCTGGCGACTAAAAGAAATAAGCGTTGAATCTAAAAAACATTAAAAAACTTTGAATTTTCTTTCACGCACATGAGTCGGAATTTGTAAGCAGTTCGGATTTATTGCAGTCCAGCTGACAGTTAAAACACAGCGTCAATCCAGAACACTTCGAACAAGGAAATAGTCATGGGCACAATTCTTATCGTAATCCTGATCCTGTTGCTGATCGGCGGTTTGCCAGTCTTCCCGCACTCCAGAAGTTGGGGTTATGGCCCATCGGGCATCCTCGGCGTGGTGTTGGTAGTGCTGTTGATTCTGCTCTTGCTTGGCAAGATATAAAGTTTTAGCCCAACCAAAAAAAGAGGCCCTTGAAAAAGGGCCTCTTTTTTATTGCGTCAAACGTTAGTCCGGTTTGCCGTTAACCACACCGGCGGTGTTATCCAGCAGGCTTTTGGTCGCGGTTTGCAGGAACGACTCAAGTTTCTGCTTGAGGGCCGCTTCATCAGCGGACTCTGGAATGACTTCACCTTTCGGGTTAGCGCCCAGTTCATAGTGATACAGCTTTGGCGGCATCTCTTTAGGCAATACCAGCACGCGATCGGCGGTCAGCAAGGCCACAGTCTGATCGCTGCCCGAAGGTTTGATCACGCCGAAACCCTTGTCGCCTTCCGGCAGGTTCAGCAGGTCACGGCCCCAGCATTGATGAACCACGTCGCCACCGACACGGCCCATGATGGTCGGCACGATGTCGATCTGAGTGCCCACAGTGTGGTCACGCTGACCGAATTTGTCCTGGATGCCCGGTGCGATCATCAGCATCGGCACGTTGAAGCGGCCCAGGTCCATTTCGGTGATCTGTTGCTCATCGCCAAAACCATGGTCGCCGACGATCACGAACAGGGTTTCCTTGAAGTACGGCTCTTTACGCGCCTTCTCGAAGAACTGACCCAGCGCCCAGTCGGAGTAGCGCATGGCGGTCAAGTGTTCGTTCAGGCTGCCACGGTCGGTCACGCGCTCCACCGGCAATGGCGTCGGCAAGGCGTATGGCGTGTGGTTGGACAGGGTTTGCAGCAAGGCATAGAACGGTTTTTTGTCCTTGCCATCGCGAGCTTTCAGTTCTTCCAGGCCACGGTCGAACATGTCCTGGTCGGACACGCCCCATGTCGGGTCGGAGAACACCGGGTTAACGAAATCGTTACGCCCGATGAAGTTGGTCATGCCCTGGTTGCTGAAGAAACCCGACTGGTTGTCCCAGGCGAAGTCGCCGTTGTAGACGTACACATCGTCGTAGTCACGGGCGCTGAGCAACTGCGGCAGGCCGGACAACTTGTGGCTGCCTTCCGGGGTCTGCATCAGGTATTCGAAACCCGGCAGGTTCGGGAAGCAGGCCATGGTGGCGAACATACCCTGGTGGGTATGGGTGCCGTTGGAGAAGAATCGGTCGAACAGCAAACCTTCCTTGGACAGTTTGTCGAAGGCTGGCGTGATGTTGCCCGGACGACCCAGGGCGCCTACCGAGTGACCGGCGAAGCTTTCCATCAGGATCACCACGACGTTCTTGATCGGCAGGGTCTTGTTGGCGTCCGGCGTGTAGTTGCGGCGGACGGCGGCAATGTCGGCGTCGACCAGTTTGTCGCTTGGGGTCAGCAACATGTCACGCACGGTCTGCTGGGCCAATGGCTGATCCAGCGTGGCTTTCCAGATGTTGCTGCGCTCGTCCGACATGCGGCTCTTGGCGGCGGCAATCAATTGCAGGGTGCCGTTGAGGCCCAACTGGTTGGCGAAGTTGGAATCGGTGGTATAGACGTCACCCCAACGCAGCGGCGGCCCTTGACGCAGGGTGCCACGGGCGGCAACCACGCAGACCACCAGGCACACCACGAACACGGCGATGCGCGCATACCACGGAGCAATCTGACGAGTACCGATGCTGCCGCCGCTGAACGGGCCACGCGGACGGGTGGCGCGGTCGGCGCCTTTGAACGCCAGGGTCAGGATCAGGGTGCCCACGGCCCAGGCCAGCAGGTAGCGAACCACCGGGAAACCGTACCAGAGCATGCTCATCACGGTTTTCGGATCTTCCTTCACGTACTGGAAGACCAAGCCGTTGAGGCGCTGGTGGAATTCACGGTAGAAGTCCATCTCCATCAGGCCGAGGAACAGCGCGATGCTGGAGGTCACGGTCAGCCAGAAACGGAAGAGCCCGCGAGCTGCCATGGCCCGGGCGCTGAACAGCGCCAGCAGCAACGGAATAATGAGATAGACCACGATGCGCAGGTCGAAACGCAGACCGTTGGCAAATGCCTCAAGAAAGGTCGAGGCTGGGGTATCGAGGATCATCGAGCGGTTGTAAACCAGCAGCGCGACGCGCAGCAGGCTGAACATGACCATCATGACCAGGGCACACAACAGCGTGTAGGCCAGATGCGATTTGACGGTCGGTTGCAGCAGGCGACTAGAAGCTCGCTGCTGATTCAGGGCGTCCGGGTTTGCCATGTCGTTTTAGGACCCATTGGAAGTTTAAGTTTCAAAAATACAGCTGCGCCCTGCCCTCTGTTGGCCAGTACCTGGCCCCGGGGCTTGCGCGGGTGCGCAAATGTTGCACGATCACTCGCGGCATTGCCATTGATTACTGTTAAGCGTGTCCAACTCTGTGCAGTAACGCTCTGGATCAAGGGCATCGAGGCAAAATCGACGGGAAAGTGGCGAGGACGGATTGTCTTGGAGGCATTGTGAAAATTTCGTGCAACGTATATCCGGAAACACAATAAAACCACTTCCCTGAGATCCATCAGCCAGACGCAGAACCTGTGGGAGCGAGCTTGCTCGCGAAAGCGGTGTGTCAGTCAACCTATGTTCTGAATGTATAGCCGTCTTCGCGAGCAAGCCCACTCCCACAGGGATTGCGCATGACAGTCGGTCTGCAAACAAAAACGCCCCGAGCTCGGTCGGGGCGTTATCGCAAGCGCGGCGCGATTACTTCTCGGCGCGTTCTTTCAGGGCTTTCAAGGTATTGAACGGTGCATCGACCACGAATTTGTTGGCCACCATCGACGGCACGCTGCCGCCCGGCTCGGTGTGCACCTGATAGGTCACTTCGACCTGGTCACCCTTGGGCACGAACTTCCAGAAGCCGTCGACCTTGGCGACGCGCACAAAACCTTTTTCCTCAGGCATGTATGTCGGCACGCCTTGCAGTTTGCGAGTCAGGCTGCCATCGGCGCCTTCGACGGTGGTGACGTGCAGCACCGAGTCACGCGGAGTCACCGGCCATGGGGTGTTGAACTGGGTGTAGGTCCAGCTCTGATCGCCTTCGTGCTTGAGCAACTTCTGGAGTTTGCACTCGTGAATCCAGGAACAGGCCCCGGCCACGTCTTCCTGCAGCGCGCGCAATTTGGCGATGGTGGTCTTCATCAGGGTGACACCCTGGTAGGCCTTGTAATCGGAACCGGCCACTTCACTCAGGGACACCTTGATGCCGTCTTCGTTTTTGGCGACTTTCCAGTCTTCGGCCTGAGCGGCCGAGGTGGCCAGCAAAACCGTCAAACCACACAGCACAGCAATACGATGCAGCGAACCCATAGTCTTATTCCTTATTGTTGAGTTTCCGTTCGTTTGAACACATCACGCCGCCGTCATTCGCTCCCACCAGCCAATCAGCCGTATGGCTTCTTCACTGCTGTTACCGCAGACCTCGGCATCGGCGTCGAAGGCCGAACAGACTGCCGGACGTTCCGCCTGGCCGAAAATATTGCACAGGTTTTCGACAGAAAGTTGCACGCAACGTTCTCCGGCAGGTTTGCCTTGCGGCATCCCCGGAATCGGTGAACTGATGGAAGGGGCAATACAACAGGCGCCACAGCCTTCACGGCATTTCATGACGACCAGCTCCTCGCGACGGGCAATGTGTAAAAGGGACGTGGCACAGAGTACCCGCTAAAACGACTGTTTAAAATTACTTGCACCGGGGTTTTTACGCTCAAACGAATGTGACTGACCAGTCTCCGACGAAGCGTCTGGCCAGCGGCTCACAGAAGGGAATGATTTATTGCTTAAACTCGAATTCCAGCGCCGCGCCTTCAACGTCCCGACGCTCTTCGTTGCGCAGTTGCAACTGCATTTCGTTGCTGATCAGACGCCCGTTGAGTTGGAACTGGCTGCTCTTTTCGCCAAACATTTGCGGCAGTACCGCGTTGTGTTTGGGCAATGGGACCGTACCGACAGGCTTGAGTTCTTCGACCATGTGTTGAGGCAAGCTCAAATCGAGATTGGCCGGTGGTAGCTGAGTACTTTTCACCACTTCACTGGCCGGTTTGGATTTGGAGGCAATCGGCGGACGTTTCTTGATCGGCGCGGCTTTCTTTTTGACCGGCGCAGTTTTTTTGGCCGCCACCGGTTTGCTCGGCGTTGCCTCAGAGGTGCTGGCGGCCGGTTTTTCCTGAACGGCGGCCGCCATGACACCTTCTGGTAAAGCAGTCATCAACAGGCAGATCGACAGCCAGGTGGCAGAAAAAATCGGTTTCATGGACCCAACGGCGCTAACGGCAGAGGGCCATATGCTCGCTTGTTGGGCGCCACATGACAAGCTCGGGCAGTCGATGAACCGTCCGGGTCATAAAAAACCGCTGGCCGTCTCCTGACAGAGTTGGGTTGCGAGCATCCCCAGGGTCATCAGCGCGCGCTCGGCCTCGCGGTTCCAAGGGGTGCCACAGTTCAGGCGAATGCAGTGGTTGAACTGCTCGGTGTTACTGAAAATCAGCCCCGGCGCGATGCTGATGCCCTGCTGCAAGGCCCGCACATGCAACTCCTGGGTATTGACCCGCCCCGGCAGGCTGACCCACAGAATGAAACCGCCGGTTGGCCGACTCATCTGTGTGCCTTCGGGGAAGTACTGCTGCACCGCCAACTGGAAGGCGCTGAGGTTTTTCCGGTACTCCTGACGGATGTAGCGCAGATGCCGGTCGTAGCCGCCATTTTCCAGGTACGCCGCGATGCCCATTTGCGTGACGCTGCACGCCGAATGGGTGCTGAACGTCTGCAAACGCTGGATTTCCTGCTGGAACTTGCCGGCGATCATCCAGCCGATCCGCACCCCGGGCGACAGGGTCTTGGAAAAGCTTGAGCAGTAGATCACCCGATCCAGTCGATCGTAGGCCTTCAGCGCCTTGGTACGACCTTGCTCGAACATCAGCTCGCCATAGATATCGTCCTCGACGATCTGGATGTCGAAATCCGAGGCCAGGCGCAGCAGTTGTTTCTGCCGCTCTTCGGGCATGGTGCCGCCCAAAGGGTTGCTCAATCGGGTGGTCAGCACAAGCGCTTTGATCGACCACTGGTTGGCGGCCAGTTGCAACGCTTCCAGGCTCATGCCGGTGGCGGGATCGCTGGGGATTTCGATGACTTTGAGACCGAGCAGGTCGGCCAGTTGCAGCAGTCCGTAATAGGTCGGGGACTCGGCGGCAATCAGATCGCCTGGGCGGGTCAGAACCCGCAGCGACATCTGCAACGCGTCAACGCAGCCGTGGGTGATCACCACTTCGGAGGGATCGACCACCACCCCGGCATCGCGCATGCGGATCGCCACCTGACGGCGCAGCGGTTCGAAGCCCGGACTGAACATGTAGCTGAACGCCCGAGGGCTATGGAATCGAGTGACTTTGGCCAGTTGCTGATGCAGTGCCCGCACCGGCAAGTAATCGACGCTAGGCACCGCCGCGCCCAGAGGAAACACGCCTTCGCGGCGGGATTCGACCAACACTTGCTGAATGATGCTGCTACGGGTGACCAGGCCGGGGCGTTCGACCCGGGCGATGTCTGGCGTCGGCGCAGTCAGAGCCGGGGTCTGGTGCACGTAATAACCGGACTGCGGCCGGGCCCGGATCAGGCCCTGATCCTCAAGGTTGGCGTAAGCCTGCAACACCGTCGCATGGCTGACGTTGAGCTGCGAGCTCATCTTGCGCACCGAAGGCACGCGCTCCCCCGGTTGATAGACACCACGGCGGATGTCCTCGGCCAGTTGCTGAGCAATACGTTGGTAGAGCAAAAGATTGGTCATGACGCAGCACTCGATTTCACGGGCATTTTATTCTTGTGTGAAACAATACCGGAACAGTTTAGAAGTGTACTGGGACAGTTGCCACAATAGTCGACCATACAGTGCAGTGTCAGCAAAATCTGTACTGCTTTGCGACGCCATTGGCAGGCGTAAAAAACCCGGCGCTGACGTGCAAAGGCCGGGTTGTAGGGCTGCGTATGAGATGCGTAGGAGCTGTCGAGTGAAACGAGGCTGCGATCTTTCCGCGTTCACTTGAGTCTCAAGCGAAAGATCAAAAGATCGCAGCCTCGTTTCACTCGACAGCTCCTACGCGGCTCCTACGAGATTTAGGGGCTGCGCGCGATGCAGTCCTTAGCGGGCGGCGCCGAGCTGGCCTTTTTCGTCGGAAAACACAATTTCCACCCGACGGTTCTGCGCGCGACCACGCTCAGTGGCGTTCACGTCTACCGGGTATTCGTCGCCATAGCCTTCGACCTGGATGCGTTTGTCATCAATCCCGAGGTCCATCAGCACGTCGGCCACCGACTGCGCACGGTCGCGGGACAATTTGAGGTTGTCCTGTTTGCCACCGGTGCTGTCGGTATAGCCCTCGATCCGCACCACACGCTTGGGATTGAGTTGCAGGAACTGAACAATCTTCAGCACCACGCGGTTCGCCGAGTTCTTCAATTCGGCCTCGCCGGTGTCGAACAGCATGTCGCCCAAGGTCATGACCAGACCGCGATCAGTCTGGATGGTGGCCAGCGCCACAATTTGTTCTTCCAGCCACTTGCCCTGCTGCTGCACGCTGAGCAGTTTGGATTCGCGCAAGGCCAGTTGCAGGCGCTGACGCTCCAGTTCGAGCTTCGCCGCTTGCTCTTCGTTGAGCACCTGATTGGTGTGTTCCCGGGCGATTTCGCTGTAGCGCTGGCTCAGGTAAGCGTAATGCACCACATCCGATCCGCTGCCCCAATAAGTGGACAAACGATCGGCGCGAGCCAGGGACTCACCGGCGCGGATCACATCCTTGGGCGCGATACGCAGCACGTTGGAATCTTCCTTGACCTTCTGGAAGTCGGCACTGGCTTCTTGCAACGCGGATTCGCTGTGCTGGCCGGCGCAGCCGTACAGACTGACGCAGCCGGCGAGGATCAAACCGCCGAGGACTTTTGATTTGAGGCTCATTGGGCATCTCCCAGTTGCTTGCGCAGGCGAGTGATGCGGGTATTGAGTACGTTCAACTGCTCCTGACTCTTGAGGGTCAGGACCCGTGCTTCGGCCAGGCGCGCGTCCAGCTCGGCTTGCTCGGCACGCATGCGCGCATGCTTGTAGGACTGATCGGTCATGTCGCCCTGGGCACGGGAGAATTTGTCTTCGGCCAGTTTCAGTTCTGGCACTTCGTCAGCGGTGGCGCCAACGGCTTTGGCTTGTTTGAGTGCCTGTTCGGTCAGGCGTATTTGTTCATTCGGCGCCGGATCGGCTGCACAACCCGCCAGAGCCAGAACGGCCAGGGCAGCGAAAAGAGGTCGAATACTCACTAAAAATCCCTACTGTTTTGGGGTACTGGCGGGTTGTTGCTGCTGCGCGGTCCAACGCTCGATATTGCGTTGCAGCACAGCTTCCGTCAGTCCGGACGCGGGCAATTCTGTCATCTTTTTGGCCAGCTGTCCGCGCAACCAAGGATCGTTGCAGGCCGAGTTATGGGAAACCGCGAGGAACAGGCCAGGTTTGTCGACCGGTTGCGGATACGCCTGCAAGTCATTGGCCATGCCCAACGCCTGCGCAGCGGCCCTGCCTGAGTAACGCCCGGCGAGGACATATTCGACCTCGCCCAACAGCAATTTCTGAAAGGCCTGGGCCAGATTTGGCGTGCGAGCCAGCGTCAAATTCTGCTCGGCGAACGTGCCGAATTCCTGGGTCATTCGAGACTTTTCCGACACGGCGCCGGGATGCCCATGCAGGTCTTTTGCCTCGCCATAACTCAGTTTCGAGTCCTTGCGGGTCCAGACCAGATAGTCGTTCTCCAGGAGCGGCGGATGGATGTAGTCCAGGGTTTCCAACTCATTGAGCGTCAGCGGTGCGTCCGCCAGCATGTCCATGCGCCCGCTGCGCACTTCGTCCAGGGCCTGGGAGCGTTTGCCGGCATAGAGCATGTCGATCTTGATACCCAACTCCCCCGCCACTTGCTGCAACAAATCGGCACTGGCGCCGATCAGGTGCTTGGGGTTCTGCGGGTCTTGCCACAGGTAGGGCGGCGCATCGGGGCTGCCGGTGACCACCAGGCGTTCGCATTTGCCCGCAGCAGCACACAGCCCCGGCAATAGTGACAATCCCAGCAAGCCCCACACAAGACGCAGATCCATAGCACTACACTCTTCTCAATCCCGGTTATGCCAACAGCAGGAGCTGTGTAGGAGCTGTCGAGTGAAACGAGGCTGCGATCTTTTCGGGTCCACTTAAGTCCCAAGCGAAGATCAAAAGATCGCAGCCTCGTTTCACTCGACAGCCCCTACGGCTCCGGCGGAAGGACAAAAAAAAGCCCGACCAAAAGGCCGGGCTCTTTATAAGTCAAGCGGCTGGATTAGACCAGTTTCTCGAACTCGGGAATGGCTTCGAACAGGTCTGCCACCAGGCCATAATCGGCCACCTGGAAGATCGGCGCTTCTTCGTCCTTGTTGATCGCAACGATCACTTTGGAGTCTTTCATGCCGGCCAGGTGCTGGATCGCGCCGGAGATCCCGACGGCGATGTACAGCTGTGGCGCAACGATCTTGCCGGTCTGACCGACCTGCATGTCGTTGGGTACGAAACCTGCGTCGACCGCAGCGCGGGAAGCGCCAACAGCAGCGCCCAGCTTGTCAGCCAGGGCGTACAGGTGTTTGAAGTTATCGCCGTTCTGCATGCCACGGCCGCCGGAAACGACGATCTTGGCAGCCGTCAGTTCCGGACGATCGGACTTGGCCAGTTCTTCCCCAACGAAGCTGGAGATCGCAGCGTCGTGAGCAGCGGCAACGGCTTCAACGGCAGCCGAACCACCTTCAGCAGCAACCGGGTCGAAACCGGTGGCACGCACGGTGATCACTTTCACTGCAGCGTTCGACTGAACGGTTGCAATGGCATTACCGGCATAGATCGGGCGCTTGAAGGTGTCAGCGCTTTCAACCGAGATGATCTCGGAGATCTGGTCAACGTCCAACTGAGCGGCAACGCGCGGCAGGATGTTTTTGCCGTTGGAAGTCGCGGCAGCCAGGATGTGGCTGTAGCCCTTGCCCAACTCGGCTACCAGAGGAGCCACGTTTTCCGGCAACTGGTGAGCGTAGGCGGCGTTGTCGGCCACCAGCACTTTAGCCACGCCAGCGATTTTCGCAGCGGCTTCAGCCACGGCGCCAGCGCCTTGGCCTGCAACCAGAACGTGAATGTCGCCACCGATTTTAACGGCAGCAGCAACAGTGTTCAGCGTGGCCGGGGCCAGCACTTTGTTGTCGTGTTCAGCAATAACCAAGATAGTCATTTAGATTACCTTCGCTTCGTTTTTCAGTTTCTCGACCAGTTCAGCCACCGACTTGACCTTGATACCCGCGCTGCGTGCAGCCGGCGCTTCGACTTTTACGGTCTTGTTGGTGGAGGCGGTGGAAACGCCCAAAGCGTCCGGAGTCAGCACTTCGAGAGGCTTCTTCTTGGCTTTCATGATGTTTGGCAGGGACGCGTAGCGCGGCTCGTTCAAACGCAGGTCGGTGGTGACGATGGCCGGCAGTTTCAGGGAAACCGTCTGCGCGCCGCCGTCGACTTCGCGGGTCACGGCAACGCTGTCACCGGACACTTCGACTTTCGAAGCGAAGGTGCCCTGACCGTAGCCGCTCAATGCAGCGAGCATCTGGCCAGTCTGGTTGTTGTCACTGTCGATGGCTTGTTTGCCAAGGATCACCAGCTGAGGCTGTTCCTTTTCGACAACCGCTTTCAACAGTTTGGCAACGGCCAGGGAAGTCAGATCTTCAGCGGATTCGACGAGGATGGCGCGGTCGGCACCCAGAGCCAGCGCGGTGCGCAGTTGCTCTTGAGCGGTGGACGGGCCGATCGATACGACGACGATTTCAGTCGCAACGCCTTTCTCTTTCAGGCGTACGGCTTCTTCCACTGCGATTTCGCAGAATGGGTTCATCGACATCTTCACGTTAGCGAGGTCGACGCCGGAATTGTCCGCCTTGACGCGAACCTTGACGTTGTAATCCACAACGCGTTTGACAGCTACAAGAACCTTCATGGATTCCTCGTTACTCTCCGGTGAAAAGAAAGTCGCCTAGGCGAACCTGGCGGTTGATGCTCGTGGGCGCAAGGGCACCTCTAAAAACGCTGGCATCTGAACGGGGTGACACGGCGCACGGTGGAGGACGACCGTTCGTCAGGGGTGACTGACGAGTCATTCATTACCGCGGCGTGTAAACTGCGCGCCGAATAATCGCTGCGCATCACCTTGTACTGCCATCGCCCTGTCTTTAGAGGTGCTCTTGAAACCAACAGTCAGCCTACGGCGAGCGCAAAACCGCCCGTATCTTGACCGGAACGCCTATTCCGGTCAATACGGCAAAATGGCCAGTCATAAGCCGCGTTACTTTGATTTATCTGGCCCGGAGCCAATTCAAACAAACGTTTGTATTGGACGCTAGGAGTGGTGTAGATATAATGCGCCACCTAGAGAGAAAGGTGGTTCAGCGATTGTCCACTTTCGGCCTTGCGCCGGGATTCATGGATGCGACACCAAACCTCCAATATTAGAAAAAAAACTGTTGAGCCTTGAGTAGGAGATAACCTGTGGAACGCGAATACATGGAATTCGACGTGGTCATCGTCGGTGCCGGCCCCGCGGGTCTTTCCGCCGCCTGCCGCTTGAAGCAGAAGGCTGCTGAAGCCGGCAAGGAAATCAGCGTCTGCGTGGTCGAAAAAGGCTCCGAAGTCGGTGCTCACATCCTGTCCGGTGCGGTGTTCGAACCCCGCGCCCTGAACGAATTGTTCCCGGACTGGAAAGAACTCGGCGCGCCACTGAACACGCCCGTCACCCGCGATGACATCTTCGTTCTCAAGAACGCCGACAGCGCGCAGAAAATCCCTGACCTCTTTGTGCCCAAGACCATGCACAACGAAGGCAACTACATCATCTCCCTGGGCAACCTGTGCCGCTGGCTCGCCCAGCAGGCCGAGAACCTGGGCGTGGAGATCTACCCGGGCTTCGCCGCTCAGGAAGCGCTGTTCGACGAGAACGGCGTCGTCCGCGGGATCATCACTGGCGACCTGGGCGTTGATCGCGAAGGCCATCCGAAAGAAGGCCTGTACACCCCGGGCATGGAGCTGCGTGGCAAGTACACGCTGTTTGCCGAAGGCTGCCGTGGCCACATCGGCAAACAGTTGATCAAGCGCTTCAACCTCGACAGCGATGCCGACGCCCAGCACTACGGCATCGGCCTGAAAGAAATCTGGGAAATCGACCCGGCCAAGCATCAGCCAGGCCTGGTGGTGCACACCGCCGGTTGGCCGCTGGACATCATGGGCACCGAAAACACTGGTGGCTCGTTCCTCTATCACCTGGAAAACAACCAGGTGGTCGTCGGTCTGATTGTCGATCTTTCCTACAGCAACACTTACCTGTCGCCGTTCGACGAGTTCCAGCGCCTCAAGCATCACCCGGTGCTCAAGCAGTACCTCGAAGGCGGCAAGCGCATCAGCTACGGCGCTCGCGCCATCTGCAAGGGTGGCCTGAATTCGCTGCCGAAAATGGTGTTCAAGGGCGGCGCGCTGATCGGTTGCGACCTCGGCACCCTGAACTTCGCCAAGATCAAAGGCAGCCACACAGCGATGAAGTCCGGCATGCTCGCCGCTGAATCCGTGGCCGAAGCGCTGTTCGCTGAAAAGGACGGCACCGAAGAGCTGACCACTTACGTCGACGCCTTCAAGAAGAGCTGGCTCTACGACGAACTGTTCGCCAGCCGCAACTTCGGCCCGGCGATCCACAAGTTCGGCGCGATTGTCGGCGGTGGTTTCAACTGGCTCGACCAGAACATCTTCGGCGGCAAACTGCCGTTCACCCTGCACGACACCAAGCCGGATTACGCCTGCCTGAAGTTGGCGGCCGACTGCAAGAAGATCGACTACCCGAAACCGGACGGCAAAATCAGCTTCGACAAACTCAGCTCGGTGTTCATCTCCGGTACCAACCATGAAGAAGAACAACCGTGCCACCTGAAGCTGACCGACCCGAGCATCCCGATCAGCAAGAACCTGCCGCTGTACGATGAGCCTGCCCAGCGTTACTGCCCGGCCGGCGTGTACGAAGTGGTGACCAAGGAAGACGGCGAGAAGCGCTTCCAGATCAACGCCCAGAACTGCGTTCACTGCAAGACCTGCGACATCAAGGACCCTGCGCAGAACATCACCTGGGTAGCGCCGGAAGGCTCCGGCGGCCCGACTTACCCGAACATGTAAGCCGACCGCTCGAACATCAAGGCTCCCGAACGGGGGCCTTTTTGTTGCGCACGATTCAGAAATCATCACCGCCCAAAAGCTTGCTCGCGATAGCGGTGTGTCAGGCGACAACAATGGTGGATGACATACCGCTATCGCGAGCAAGCTTTGCTCCTACAGGGGATCGTCGGTGTGTCAGGCGGCCCGTTCCTCTCCAGGATTCCGCTCGAAGTAGCGCTTATATTCGCGACTAAACTGCGACGTGCTCTGATACCCCACCCGATGCGCCACCTGCGCCACGCCCAAGCCTTCGGCCATCAACAACTGCTGAGCCTTGAGCAAGCGCAACCGCTTCAAATACTGCACCGGCGACAGCAACGTACTGCGCTTGAAATGCTCATGAAAAGTCGAGGCACTCATGTTCGCGCAACCGGCCAGCGTCTCGACATTCAAAGGCTCGGTGAAATGCCCGTGCAGATGATTGAGCGACGCCGCAATCCGCGCGAACTGCCCCTGCTGCTCGACCAACGCCCGCAACACATCGGCCTGGGGACCGCGCAACGCGACAAACAACAATTCCCGCAAACGCGCCGGGCCCATGATCTGGCATTCCAGCGGATCGTGCAGGCAGCGCAGTAACCGTTCCACACAACCGCGCATGCCGTCATCGAGCACCGTCGAGGTCATGGATTCCAGCGTCTGCGCCGCAATACTGCGCCCCGACACCAGCCCCATGGCCAGCACCAACTCACCGAGCAATACCCGGTCGATGGCGATGGAAATCCCCAGCATCGGCCCGTCCGGCGCGGCAAAGGTTTCGCACTCGAACGGCACCGGCAA
This sequence comes from Janthinobacterium sp. LPB2021202312-11-4, assembly GCF_037049705.1. Lineage (NCBI taxonomy): Bacteria > Pseudomonadati > Pseudomonadota > Betaproteobacteria > Burkholderiales > Oxalobacteraceae > Janthinobacterium > Janthinobacterium sp. LPB2021202312-11-4. The sequence goes on from NZ_JBAGKV010000009.1 coordinate 65,263, forward strand.
CGCCTGGATCAGGTAATGCCCGGCGCCATATTCCAGGGTTCGCGGGCCCAGGTACGCCAATTTGCTGCCCTGAACGATGATCACCAGGCTCGGCTCATAAATCTGCGGGCCGCGTGCCACATCGCAACTGGCGCGCAACACCTGCACGCCCGGCAACGCCGTCGGGGCGAAACCGTCGCGGGTGGTCAGTGGTTGCAGGAGTGAAACCAACGTCGCGTTGGCATCGAGATGACGGGTCAACAGCATGGCAAAAACTTCTTGGAAATCGGGATGAAACCATCATCGCAGGTCTGGCGATCGGTGCGACCCATCAAAGGCACATGCCGGAGGATTAGGCATGACACCCGGAGGAATCGCCATGGCCGCGTCCCGGCCCGATGCCCAGAATGGCCCACCTCACCTGTCAGTGCTTTTGCGAGGTTCCTCATGTACACCGCTATCGGATACGCCGCCCAGTCGGCCACCACTCCCCTCGCCCCTGTGAAATTCGAACGCCGCAGCCCTCGGGCCGACGACGTCGCCATCGAAATTCTCTACTGCGGCGTCTGCCATTCCGACATCCACCAGGCCCGCAACGAGTGGGGCATTGCCGTTTACCCACTGATGCCCGGCCACGAGATCGTCGGCAAAGTGACTGCCGTCGGTACGAACGTGACCCAACACAAAATCGGCGATCTGGTCGGCGTGGGTTGCATGGTCGACTCCTGCCGCAGCTGTGAAGCCTGCCAATCCAACCTCGAGCAATACTGCCTCGAAGGCCCGACCATGACCTACGCCACCCCGGATCGGGTCGATGGCAGCAACACCATGGGCGGCTACTCCGACAGCATCGTGGTCAGCGAGCATTTCGTGGTGCGCATCCCGGAAAAACTCGACCTGGCCAGCGCCGCGCCGATCCTCTGCGCCGGCATCACCACTTACTCGCCGCTCAAGCACTACGGCGTGAAGGCCGGCGACAAAGTGGGGATTCTCGGCATGGGCGGCCTCGGCCACATGGGCATCAAGTTCGCCAAAGCCATGGGCGCTGAAGTGACGTTGTTCACCCGCTCGGCGAGCAAGGCTGAGGAAGCGCGGCGTCAGGGCGCGGACCACGTGATTGTGTCCACCGACGACGAACAGATGAAAGCCGCCGCCGGGCACTTCAACTTCCTGCTGGACACCATTCCGGTGCAGCACGACCTCAACCCCTACCTCGACACCCTGCGTTTCGACGGCGTGCACATTCTGGTGGGTTTGATCGAGCCGGTTGATCCGCCGGTTCACGCGGCCAAACTGGTATTGGGCCGTCGAGTGCTCGCCGGTTCGCTGATCGGTGGCGTTGCCGAAACCCAGGAAGTGCTGGATTTCTGCGCCGAACACAACATCACCTGCGACATCGAAATGCTCAACATCCATCAGATCAACGAAGCATTCACCCGCATGATTGCCGGTGATGTGAAGTACCGCTTCGTGATCGACATGGCGACGCTGAAGGTCTGATCCTTTAAGTCAGCTTAGCGCCGAGCTCCGCCGAGAGCCGGGCCGTGACCCCTTTGATCAGGGGAATCAGCTCGGCCATTTTTTCCAGCGGCATGTATGGCACGGTACTGGCGATGCTGATGCCGGCGACGATGCGCTTGCTCGCGTCCCGAATCGGCGCCGCCACGCAGCGGATTGACGGTTCGTTGTCTTCCAGATCGAACGCATACCCGCCCGCCACATACTCGACCATGCGCTGCTGAAACTGCTCCCAGGACTGCTCAGGGTGCTGCGGCCAGAACTGACTTTTCCCACCGGCCGGCAGGCTGACTTCGTACAGCCGTTTCCAGTCTTCCTGGGCATCATCGAGCATCAACGCCTTGCCGATCCCGGTACGCGCCAGCGGCATGCGATGGCCAACCCGCGAACGCATTTCCGGGCCATTTCGCCCCGGATTCTTGTGCAGGTACAGCACCTCGTCGCCTTCACGGATCGCCAGGTGAATGGTGTCGCCGGTCAACGCCGATAACTCATCCAGATACGGCCCGGCCAGGGTCACCAGCGGCAACTCTTCCCGCGCCTGAAAACCCAGCTCAATCAGCTTCGGCCCCAGCAAATAACCAATTTGCGGGACGACGCGCAGGTAACGCTCGTCCACCAGGCAACTGGCCAGACGATGGGTGGTGCTGCGCGTGGTGCCGATCAGTCGGGCGATTTCCTTGAGATCACGGGCACCACTGGCCACGGCCTGAACCACACCCAAACCGCGAAGCAGTGTCTGGGTGCCGGTCGGCGCGGCGTCCTTGGCGATTTTCGGGGCGTCTTCCTGCATATCCAGCCTTTACCGTTGAGCGAGTGAACGGGCCGCATTATGGTCGCCCGACGGCCGGGACTACAACTTGATACGCTCGACCTTCCCCACCAGCAGCACGTAGGAAAGTGCGCCAATCAACGCGAGAACCGCGATGTAGGTGATCGCCGGGGCAAACGAATCACCGGTCGCCAGGAAGCCAATAACAATCGGTGTGGTAATCGCCGACAGGTTGCCGATGAAATTGAACACCCCGCCAGTCAACCCGAGCAACCGCGCCGGGGCTAGGGTCGAGACCAGGGACCAAGTGATCGAGGCAAGTCCGTTACCGAAGAACGCCAACGCGAGGAAGGCAATCACCAGCGGTGTCGAGTCGACGAAGTTGGCGCCAATGATCGAGGTGGAAATCAGCAACCCGCCAATGATCGGCAGCTTGCGGGCAAACCCGACGGTGTAGCCGCGACGGATCAAAAAGTCGGAGAAGAATCCCGAGCACAGCACCCCGACAAACGCCGCGAGAAACGGCAGCGACGCCAGCAAGCCGGACTTGATGAAGTCCATGCCGCGATATTTCACCAGGTAGGTCGGGAACCAGGTCAGGAAAAACCACAGCGTCGAGTTGAGGCAGAACTGACCGAGGTAAATGCCCCACAGCTTGCGTTTACTCAGGACAATCCCGAGGTCGGTCCAGCTGAACTTGGCTTTGACTTTGGCTTGTTCGGCCTGGATATCCACCAGCCCGCCGCCCTCGCGGATCAGGTCGATTTCCGCATCGTTGGCCCCCTTGAAATCCCGTGGCTCGCGATACACCGCGTACCAGATCACCGCCCAGATAATGCCGACCACACCGGTGCTGACGAACACCATGTGCCAGCCAAATTCATGCTGCAGCCAGGCCAGTACCGGCGTCAGGAATGCCAACCCGACGAACTGCCCGGAGGTATAGAAACCAATGGCGGTGGCGCGTTCGCGTTCAGGAAACCAAGTGGTGACCACACGGCTGTTGATCGGATACGCCGGGGCTTCCAGCGCCCCCACGGCCATGCGCAGCACGAACAGCGCGATGAAACTGGCGGCGAAGCCGAGCATCACCGTGGCCAGGGACCACAACAGCAGCGCGACGCTGTAGAGAATCCGTGGCGGCACGCGGTCCACCAGCCAACCGCCGGGGATTTGCATGGCGGCGTAGGTCCAGCCGAACGCGGAGAAAATCAGCCCGACATGGATTGGGTCGATGCCCAGCTCGGTGGTCAGGGCCGGGGCGGCGATCGACAGGTTGCTGCGGTCCAGGTAGTTGATCACCACGGTGATAAACAGCAGCACCATGATGAAAAAACGCTTGCGACTGGGCGTCACCAACGACGCCTGCCCGGTGAGGGTTTGCGGTTGCATGGGGTGTGCCTCTTCTTATGGTTATTGAGGTCAAAGGGCGAAGCAAACCTCTGTAGGAGCGAGGCTTGCCCGCGAATGCGGTGAGTCATTCAGCAATGATGTTGACTGACACACCGCTTTCGCGGGCAAGCCTCGCTCCTACAGGGGAAGAGGCGGGTCAGGTAGAAATCACCACTCGGCAAAACTGCCATCGGCATGGCGCCAGATCGGGTTGCGCCAGCGGTGGCCGACGGCGGCGCGTTCGATGACGTATTCCTCGTTGATCTCGATCCCCAGGCCCGGGCCGTTCGGGATCTTCACGAAGCCTTTGTCATAGTCGAACACCCGTGGGTCCTTGACGTAATCCAGCAGGTCGTTGCTCTCGTTGTAGTGGATGCCCAGGCTCTGTTCCTGAATGAACGCGTTGTAGCAAACCGCATCCAGTTGCAGGCACGCCGCCAGCGCAATCGGGCCGAGCGGGCAATGCAGCGCCAGCGCCACGTCGTAGGCTTCGGCCATGTTGGCGATCTTGCGGGTTTCGGTGATGCCGCCGGCGTGGGAGGCATCGGGCTGGATGATGTCGACGTAGCCTTCGCTCAATACACGCTTGAAATCCCAGCGCGAGAACAGCCGCTCGCCCAGCGCAATCGGCGTACTGGTCAGCGGCGCCAGTTCTTTCAGCGCTTCGTAGTTTTCGCTGAGTACCGGCTCTTCGATGAACATCAATTTGTACGGGTCAAGTTCCTTCATCAGCACCTTGGCCATGGGCTTGTGCACCCGGCCATGGAAGTCGACGCCGATACCGACGTTCGGGCCCACCGCGTCACGCACGGCGGCGACGTTGGCCAGGGCCAGGTCGACTTTTTCGAAGGAATCGAGGAATTGCAGCTCTTCGGTGCCGTTCATTTTCACCGCCGTGAAACCGCGCTCCACCGCTTCTTTCGCGGCGCGTGCGGTGTCCGCCGGGCGGTCGCCACCGATCCACGAATACACGCGGATCTTGTCGCGCACCTGGCCACCCAACAGATCGCTGACCGACACACCCAAGGCCTTGCCCTTGATATCCCACAACGCCTGGTCGATGCCGGCCAGTGCGCTCATGTGGATCGCGCCGCCCCGGTAGAAGCCACCACGGTAGAGCACGGTCCAGATGTCTTCGATGTTGCGTGGGTCTTTGCCGATCAGGTAGTCGGACAATTCCTCAACAGCCGCGGCTACCGTGTGGGCGCGGCCCTCGACTACAGGCTCGCCCCAACCCGTCACGCCTTCATCGGTTTCAATCTTGAGGAAGCACCAGCGTGGCGGGACGATGAAGGTGGTGAGTTTGGTGATTTTCATCTTCTTGTCTCTCTTGTTAGATGCAGCGCGCTCGGCGCCAAAAAGTCTTAATGCAGAGCGTTCCATGCAGCGACATAAGCCTTGGCATTCACGGCAACGTCCTCAGGCGTCATGCCCGGTTTGAACAACCCGGAACCGAGGCCGAAGCCTTTGACGCCGGCATCGATAAACACCTGCATGTTGTCCGGCGTGATCCCGCCGACCGGCGCCAGAATCGTCCCGGCTGGCAGCACCGCGAGCCAGGCTTTTACCACCGCTGGGCCCATCTGCTCGGCCGGGAACATCTTCAACACGTCCGCGCCTTCGGCCAGTGCGGCAAAGGCTTCGGTCGGCGTCGCCACACCCGGCGACAGGTAGAGCCCCGCCGCTTTTGCCGCACGCAACACCTTGGGATCGCTATGCGGCATGACGATCACTTGACCGCCCGCTGCTTTCACCTGCCCGACCTGTTCCGGCGTCAACACCGTGCCCGCGCCGATCAGGCAATCGGCGGGCAACGTACTGCGCAGGATGCGGATACTTTCGTACGGCTCGGGGGAATTAAGCGGCACTTCGATGACGCGAAATCCGGCGTCATACAAGACGTTGCCGATGGCCGCCGCCTCTTGCGGGCGCAGGCCGCGCAGGATTGCGATCAGGCCGTTTTGCGCCAGGGCTTGCTTGAGCATGTCAGACCTCCAGTCAGGTTTAACGGGATGGGGTTTGTTTGATCAGTCCGGCGGCGAGCGCCAGTTGCCACAACCCGCGCTCGGTGGCCTGCTCGGCCACGGTCACCCGGGCAAAGCCACAGGCGTCGAGGGCCCGGCTGTAACGGGCACAGAGTTGGGGGTTACCAATGAGGATGATCGAGGGCAAATGAACGCTGTTGCGACGGCGCCGCTGAACGCTGGCCAGGGCCGTCAGTTCATGGCCGATCAGCAGGCCGGACAGGTAGTCCGGTTGGGCCGTGGCGCTGAGTTCACCGGTCAGCCCGAGGCTACGGGCACTGAACAGCGTCGACAATGGCCCGATCTCGCCGTCCGCCGACAACGCCACCTGCACGCCGCGATCAAACGCCGGGCCATCGAACGACGCACCCTGTTGCTGGGTGCGCCCGAGAATGCTGTGTTCGCTGAGCACGGCGAAGACTTCGCCGGTCATAAAGGTGTCGAAATGCACGATGCAGCCGTCGGCCACTTCGACCCATTTCGAATGGCTGCCGGGCAAGCCGATCAACAGATCGTTACCCGCCCCGCCCGGCAGATTCTGCAACACGCCCAGGACCTGGGTTTCTTCGCCGCGCATCACATTCGGCAGACGCGAGCGCTGAATCACGCCCGGCACGATGTGCACATCGACACCGCGAAGGCTGCGAACGGTTTGCAGGGAAATTCCAAGATTGGCGACGTTTGCCGGCGTGTCGCAGTAGGCCGCTTCGCGCCATCCCTGGGCACTGCCGACCATGCCACAGGCGATCACCGGCAAATCGGGCTGCGCGTCGAGCCAGTCGCCGCACGCCTCATCGAACGCCAGTTCAAAACCGTCGGTGCATGCCTGGCCGTGGATGATTTGCGGCGTGCGGGGCAATTGCATGATGCCGGACGACAGCGAGCGCTGTTCCAGCACCTGGCCACCCGCGCCGAGTTTGTAAGCACGTAATGAGGTTGTCCCCCAATCGAGCGCGATCAATTGCGCCAGCATCGCTTCACCTGTTTTGTTTATTGGCAGTGAGTGAGCTGGACTATAAACCCTGGCGCGGAACAATCTCAATATATAAATATCATTCCCACATTATGGGATTTTGTCGACAACAAAAAACACCCGGCAGCACTCGACGCCACCTCCCGCATGGGGGGCGGCGGCGCAGATGTCGTCATTCAATCAGGGGGAATGGCAATCAAGAGCGGCCTGCGATGAGCTCGCGGCCGAAAGGTTTTCAGCAAGTGGCAAGCGCCTTGCGGCAGGGGCTCGCGTTCACTGTTTAGTCGCCGCTTTCAGCAACTCACTGGTTGGAACGCGCATCACCTTTGAGAAATACGTCTTGTAGGTTGTGGTCTGAACTCTAAAGACACATGAAATAAAATCGCGTTGTTTCAACAACGGGATCAAAGTTTCACCTTCCAGATAATTCTCCCCGCCCTTGCCACTTTCCGATTCACTGAAAATGACATTCGCGCGAAACCGTAACGGCAGATCGTCCGCCACGGGTTCTACCAGACCAAAACCAGAACGTTTTATGTGATGTGCTTCGGTAAAGTCGAGGTCATCTTCCAGCGCGCAAACAAGTCCCTGACCAATCCTGGACTTGAATAACTGCAGAACGTCGACGTCAGAGGTGAAATAAATCTGATAGAGCCCAGTACTACGAAGTTCCTCCACACTTGAATACTCGAGGGTTGCCTCAGGTTTTCCGTGATTTAACGAACAGCCTGCACTCATCAATATAAATAAAAATAGAAGAACCTTGTGCACCCGGACTCACTCCCTGAAATAGCTCAAAATCGATTCATAAAATATTTGTCGAGCCGATTTGCCGCCGGGCAATATCTGCAAAAACATCCTGTCGGCGTCCGCGTGATTGACGTCAACGCGCCCCATTACGTTAGGGCCTTGCGTCACTTCCCACTGCTCACCAAAATCGGCAACCAGGTCCGAGACGTTCCAGTCGACGGAGGCAGCCCGGATATTCAACCAGTATTCAGCCTTGGGTTTAGGCTCGCGCCGGTAGATATTTGAAATGCCGTAGACAATCTTGCCTTCACCTACCGGGTCCAGCGTCATTAACATTTTTACTTTAAAGCCTTTATCCGTCAGCACACTGGACAGGTGAGCTCCGTTCCAGCCGCCCAGGCTATGGCCAACGATGTAAATCGCGGTGGAGCAATTAGGTATGCGACTCAGCACGTTTTTTTCGAGATCTTCATCACTGATAAATGCGTTATAACTAAGCGGCCAGGACGGGCAGCGTTGCAATATTTTTAACTGTATTGCATCGTCAATGGTGATCTTGCGGACATAGTCAATATTATTGTTCGGCCCCGTTCCGTAATAACTTTCCTGATCGCCCGCACCGCCAATAAAGAATATAACCAAATCGCGCAACGCCACTGGAACCGGCTTGACGGACTGGTCGGTCTTGCACGTTAACGTGTGAGTTTTTACTTCTCTTTTTGGCAGTTCTTCCTTCACCGCCGGCGCCGCATCTGCCATCCCGATCACTCCACAAACAATTTAATGGTTTCAGCCAGATGCGAACTGACGGTGTGGGTAAACCCGGACGCATCCGTAACCCCGTGCTCTTCGCTGCCGTCGCCACGCTGAATGGTGTAGGGATGATCGGGAATCGGTTTGCCGGTCGCCTCATCGACCACCTGCAACTTGTCGGTGAAATGAACGGGCATCGGCAGCAACCCGCTAAAAGGCGCCCCTCCGCCACTTTGGCCAATGATCACCGTCCCGGAGCCGCCAATGACCACGTTGCCATGACCACCGGTGCTGTCGAGGGTGGCGGCGTTGAGACCGTTGATGAAGACCGTGCCGGACACGGCACCGGTAATCGGGCTGCCGCAGGCGGATTTATCGGTCATGCGGGCAGCCGCGAGGCCGTCGAAAAAGACGTCCGGGGAACCCGAGGCAATCGGGTTGGTGCCATGGCCCGGCAAAGGGCACGCGGTCGGATCGGTCACGCGTGCAGCAGGTTTTCCACTCAAGTCAAAGCTCCTTGCTGTTGAGTTTTTGAGGTGATGGCGAGAGCTGGCCATACCCCAGGATTGCCAAAGGGCCTGACGGACCGCGGCAATCGTCGAAAAATTTGAGGGATGACAGGGTGCAAGGCATTGCGGGTGTCATCCATGAGCGTGCAAAGGCCGACAGCATGCAGAACCAAGGCGCCGTCGGCAACTGAATTAACATCCACGCGACACCGCGATCACCGCCCTTCGGCAAACTCCCTGAGCACCGCGCCATCCATTCGATAGCGCACCCACTCTTCCTGCGGCTGCGCGCCGAGGGATTTGTAGAACTCGATGGCCGGTTTGTTCCAGTCCAGCACGCTCCATTCAAAACGCCCGCAATCATTGGCGCAGGCGATTTTTGCCAGGTGACGCAGCAAGGTTTTGCCGGCGCCGCCGCCCCGTTGTTCCGGGGTGATGTAGAGGTCTTCGAGGTACAGGCAATTGCTGCCGAGCCAAGTGGAATAACTGAAGAAGAACACCGCAAAGCCAATCGCCAAGCCATCCCGCAGGCAGATCAGACCGTGAGCCGTGGCGCCTTCGCTAAACAGGCTGCGCTCGATGTCGGCGACGCTGGCGATGACTTCGTGGCGGGCACGTTCGTAGTCGGCCAGTTCAGTGATGAACGCGAGAATCTGCGGTGCATCGCTGGGGGTCGCCGGGCGGATCTCGATCGTCATGGACGTGCCTTGTCAAAAGTGGAAAACGCCATACTAAGGCGGCGAGTGGCACTCGTCACATGGGAAAGTAAAAAGTACTCTACTGCCAGCCCGGAGGGCTCCCACCTATTTATCGCGCATGACCAAAAAGGATTTTTATGACCGCCGCCGCTTTCGCCCCGCTGCAAACCCTCGCCGACACACTTCTGCCCCATGCGCTGGAACCCGCCGAAGACGGTGCCCACGACCTGTCGCACTTGCAGCGGGTTTGGCACAACGTGCGCACGCTTCACGCGCAAGAAGGCGGGGATCTTGAAGTGCTGCTGGCGTCAGTGCTGCTGCACGATAGCGTAGCGGTGGAGAAGAACTCGCCCCTGCGCTCCCAGGCCTCACGGCTGGCTGCCGAGAAAGCGTCGACCGTGCTCGCATCACTGGACTGGCCCAGCGCAAAAATCGCCGCCGTCATCCACGCCATCGAAGCCCACAGCTTTTCCGCCAACATCACCCCGACCACCCTCGAAGCCAAGATCATGCAGGACGCCGACCGTCTCGACTCCCTCGGCATGCTCGGTGTCGCCAGAACCTTCTACATCGCCGGACGCATGGGCAGCGCGTTGTACGACCCACAGGACCCGCAAGCCAAGGCCCGTGACTACGACGACAAGCGCTTTTGCCTCGACCATTTCCAGACCAAGCTGCTGCACCTGGCGGACGGATTCCAGACAACCACAGGCCAACATCTGGCGCAGATTCGCCATCAGCGACTCAAGGGTTTTATGGAGTTGTTCGAGGAAGAAATCGGCGTCTGCTGAAAGCATTACTCCGGCCACCACTAACCCTGAAATCACCAACCTCGGACCTAACATCGGCGCGGTGCATGGTAGATAGATGAAGCGCTCATTTATCCGCCCAGGGAACCTCCTCATGTCTACCGCCCCGCCCCAGGTCTCAAGCAAGTTGTTCGGCCTGTTTTGCCTCGCCAGTTACTTGCTGTCGCTGTCCTATGGCTCGACGTTTTTGCTCTCGTTGTTGATCGGTTCCCGAGGCGGTAATGAGCACGATGCCGGCAGCGTGATTTCGGCGGCGATGCTCAGTACGTTTGCGGCGGTGATGGTGTCTGGGCACCTGTCAGACCGGCTCGGCGCGGCGCGTTCGATTGCGCTGTTCGGCGTGCTGCTGGTGGCGGCCAGCCTGGGGTTTGCGTTGACGCCCGGGTTTGGCCATCTGCTGTTGTTTTTCGGTCTGCTGCTGGGGCTCGGCTGGGGGGTGTTTTACACCTTGGGGCCGATCATCGTGGCGAGTCTGGTGACGCCGGCCCAACGGGCCAAATACTTTGCGTTGCTGTCGGGCAGCATGATGGCCGGGATCGGCAGCGGCCCCTTGCTGGGTCGCGCCGCCAGTGCCTTGGGTTATCCGGTGACGGCGGCGTTTTACCTGGCGGCGCTGGCCAGTCTGATCGGCGTGTTGCTGTTCTGGCGGCTGGATTCGCAACTCAAAAACGCCCACACGAATTCGGCCGTCGTCTCGCGCATATCCTGGGGGGCAGCCAAGCAAGTGCTGGCCTCCAAAGCGCTGTTCCCGATCATCATGGTCGGCCTCGGCGGTTGCGTGTTTGGTGGTCTGTCGAGTTTCCAGACCAGTTATGCGACGTCGCGCTCAGTGGATTACTCGTTGTTCTTTTTCGGCTTCATGGGCGCGGCGATCAGCGGCCGGATGCTGATCGCCCGTTTCGTGGTCAAGCGCGATCCGCTAAGGGCCTCATGCCTGTTGTCGGGGCTGATGATGGGCTCGATTGTGCTGTTCGGCTTCGTGGTCGATAGCCGCTTCACTTACCTGTTGGCGGCGGTGACGCTCGGGGTCGGCTATGGCCTGACCTACTCGGTGATCAACGGCCTGGCGGCGAACGAAGCGCCGACCGGCACCACCGCCCAAGCCTTGCTGCTGTTCAGCCTGTCGTATTTTATCGGCGTGTTCGGCTTTCCATTGCTGGCCGGAAAGATCATCGTCGAGCACGGGATGTCGACACTGCTGCTTACAGTTTTGTTGATCGCCGTGCTGAACTGGCTGATCACTGTGGGCCGGCTGCTCTGGCGCCGCGCCAGCCCCCAAACCCTGCAACACGTCTGAACCGTTCGTCGTTCATCAGGCACCAATCCAAATCGAGGGCGGACCAACATCAGGTAAGGACTCTAATAATTGGAGACGACACCATGATCATGTCCCGACTGACCGCCCTCGCTCTCGCTGCCCTGCTGTCTTCCACCGCGTTCGCCGCCACCACGGCGTCCGGCACCGGTCCGACCGACCCGGTGGAAAAACCCAAGGCCCCCGCCATCCAGAGTGCCCCCGGCATGAACACCAATGGCTCGGGGATCGATAGCAGCCTGCCGACGGCCACAGGCACCGATCCGCGACTTCAGGGCAACGATGCCGGCCGTCAGGGCGGGATGAACATGCCGGACACCCAGACACCCGATAACGCCGGCAGCGGCACGGGCTCGAAAACCACCACCGGTGGGTCGGGCTCCGAAGGTGCCGGCCAATAGTTCGCCGACGCGAGCGACGCAACACCCTATCCACAGCCATGAAAGAGGTAACCATGAACGTCGATAAAAATCTGGAAAAAGAAGTCCTGACCCGTCTGCTGCACGCCCACCCGAATGGTTTGGGCAAGGAGGTCCTGGACAATTACCGGGGGGAGAAAGTCGTGGCCAGTACCCTCGCGACTTTGCAGGATCGCGGGCTGATCCAGCATGGCCATGTGAGCTGCAATGAGGCCGGCGAACATTCGCTGAGCCTGCCGATAAAACTCAGTGCTGCGGGAGTTGAGGCGGCGCGCAAGTTGGAGGTTTGACGTTTAACGTTTGAAGATCAAAAGATCGCAGCCTTCGGCAGCTCCTACGGGGTGCGGGCTGCGATTTTATTTGCGGCGTTGCGCGAGGCGCGATGAGGGCCGGGATTATTCTTTGAATTTGATGGCGCCTTCGCGGGCAAGCCTCGTTCCTACAAGAGATTTCGCGTACCTGTAGGAGCGAGGCTTGCCCGCGAAGACGTCCGATCAGGCGTCAGATGTATTAAGCGTCACCACTCAGCACATCGGGTGATTGAACCGGTTGATCACGTTCGAGTACTTGCTGGTGTAGCGGTTCGCCGAGTTGACGATGTTCGAACTGCTCATGCGCGCCATGATGCCGGTTTCTTCACGCTTGAATACGCCGTCCTTGATGTCTTTGATCAGCGAGCGGGACTGGCCCAGGAAATCGTTGATCTCCAGCATGCCGCCGCTGCAACTCTTGCCGGACTTGGCCGATTGCTCGGTGACCTTCTTGTTCCAGCCTGTCGCCGCATCCGCGACCAGTGCCAGGGATTTTTCGAAAGCTTCCAGCGCTGCCGGGTCATTGGGTGCGGCAAACAATACGCTGGCATCGCCATTGTTCACTTTGCCGTAATAAATCAGCCCGGCGCGGTAGTAGGCCGCGGTGTCCTTGGGGGCCTTGTCGAAGGCTTCTTTGGTCAGCGCTTGGTCACGATCACCCAGCCCTTTGTAGAACGCCGCTTCCTTCTGAGCCACCAGGGTCAATGCCGCCAGGTAGTCCTTGCTCAGTTGACGAGCCTTGTCGCCATTGTCGGCCAGGTAGCCTTTGGAATTGGCGTAGTTGTTCAACTCGTGGCTCAGCGGCGACAACGCCTTGAGCGCCACGGAAAAGTCCTTGGCGGCAGCGTCGATCTCAACAATCGGGGCGTCGATGGCAGCGGCGGTATCCAGCTGAGTAGCCGAGCGGTCAACAAGGATGTCGTTCTCGATGCGCATTGACGTGGGGGCTTCTTTGCCCTGCAACAGCGGCATTTGTTGAGTGAGGTAGTTTTCCCGGGCTTCCTGGAAAGACGTCGTCAGGCTGTTGGCAACATCGACGTACAGGTTGTACTTCTCGATTTGCTGCTGCTCAGCGGCGCTTTGACTCGGCTGCGCGGTGGCGCTCGCGTCGGGCTTGTCGCCACAACCGGCCAGCAACGCGGAGGTCGCGACCAGTGTCGCGCCAATCATCATCCGGTAATTCATTTTTTCTCTTCCATAAAAAAACGCGGCGGGCCATGCATGGCTTGCCGGGGGGTGTTCAACGAGAGGTTTTGCAACGAGGGCTCGCTCCTTGAGTGTACGAAACTGGCCTGACAGGGTGTCAGACGCTTCCCCCTTCCTGGGGGCGCGCATTGTGCGAATTTTCGGATGGGATAGCAAATAGCCCGCCGGCATCACCGCAGCTGATCAGCCTGAGACGCTGATCAGCTGTAGGAGCGAGGCTTGCCCGCGAAGGCGTCAGATCAGGCGCCGAAAGTCTTGCGGATCAACGCATCCACCTCAGCCGTTCCCGGCGCAGTCGCCGGCCCCCACCGGGTGACAGCCAAAGCCGCCGCCGCATTGGCCCGCCGCGCCGCCTGCGCCGCCGGCAACCCTTGGGCCAGCCCGGCCACAAACACCCCGGCATGGGCATCCCCGGCGCCATTGCTGTCCACCGCATCAACCTTGAAACCCGGCACATGCCGACGCTCGCCACCCTGGCTGATCCAGCAGCCTTGCGGCCCGTCACGCACCACCATCAACACCTCGGCCGGCAGATGATCGGCCAGCCGATCCAGCGCCTGATCAATGTCCGACGCCCCGGTAAACCGCAGCGCTTCGACGCTGTTACTGGTCCACAGATCGATGCGTGGCAGCAACGCGTTCATCAGCGGTTCATCCGGCGAATCCACCAACGGGCCCGGATCAAAAATTACGTTGATCCCTTTTGGCAAGTTCAACACCCACGCCACCAACGCTTGGGCCTTTCCAACATGCAGCAGGCTGTAGCCGCTGACGTAGACGTAGTCGCCCGCCTCGGCCGGCACGCTCGCCAGGTCCTCAGCCGTCACTTCGCCTTCAGCGCCGATGTAGGAAATGAAACTGCGTTCCGCCGAGGCGTCGGTCACGGCGACGCACAAACCGGTATCACGCTCGGCGGGTTGGGCGATGCCGATCCGGATGCCTTCAACCTTCATGGCCTCCCGGGCCAGGTCGCCGAAACGCCCGGTGCCATGACGCCCGAGGTAGACCACCGGCAAGCCATTTCGCTGGGCGGCAGCCATCACGTTGAAACCGCCGCCGGCTTCGAAACTGGCGGATTGCGCCAGCACGTCACCGCCGGCCTGGGGCAGTTTATCCACGGCCATGACCAGGTCGATGATGACCTGGCCGGTGTGCAACAACTTAGGCATGAGCATTCTCGATCAACGCGGCACGACGATCCTTGGCCCCGCCGAGTACACAGTAAATCCCGCCGGCCACCAGGAAGGTCACGATCCAGCCGAGGCCGTTATGGCCCAGGTACGAGTCGGAGAGGAAGCCGCGGAACCAGACGTTTTCGGCCGTGGTGCCGATGGTGGTGAAGCTGAAGCCCAGCACGATCGCAAACGCCCACGCGCCGAAGGCACGCCATTCGATGCCGCCGCGATACCAATAGGCGCTGCTCGGGCTCACGTCCAGCAGGTCTTTGGGGCTGTAGTAATGCCGGTGCATCAGGTCAACCACGAAGATCCCGACCCATGCGGTGATCGGCACCGCCAGCAGGGAAATGAACGTGATAAACGGGCCGTAGAAGCTGTCGGCAATCAGCATGAAGTAGATCGAACCGGCGAAGATCGCGACGATATCCACCACTACCGCGTAGACACGCGGGACCTTCAGGCCCAGGGTCAGCGTGGTCAAACCGGCGGAGTACACCGACAGGTTGTTCGACAGCAACAGCCCGCCGAACGCGGTGATCAGGTACGGCACGGCCATCCAGGTCGGCAGCATGTCGCGGATCGCGATGATCGGGTCAGTGGCTTGGGCCAGGTCGTTGTTGCCCACTGACAGCAAGCCGCCGAGGGTGATCAGCAGCACCAGCGGAATCCCCGCACCGAAGGCCGCCGAAGCCACCAGGCGCACGGCTTTGACACTTTTGTGCTGGTAGCGCGACATGTCGGCGCCCGCATTGGCCCAACCGATCCCGGTGCCGGCGGCCATGGTGCCGACGCCGATGATCATGGCGCTCAGCGGGGCCGGCGTGGCGTTGAACACCGCGCTCCAGTCGATGGTGGCACAGAGAAAGCCACCGACCAGAATGTTCAGCGCGCCGAACACGTAGGTCGCCCACTTCTGGATCACCAGCAACGTAGCGTGGCCCAGGCCCGACACCGACAAGGTCAGCAGGACGAAAATCGCGATGAAGATCAGCGTCAACACCGGCGCGCTTTTCGCTTCCACCGGCGAGCCAAACAGGATCGAGCACAACGACAGCAGCACGAACGCTGCGGTGGTGGTGTTGACGGTTTCCCAACCCAGGCGCGACATCAGCGAGACCACGGTCGGGCCGATATTGCCGCGTACGCCGAAGATCGCCCGGGACAGGGTCAGGCTCGGTGCGCGACCACGGCGGCCGGCGATGGAAATGATCCCGACCACCGCGAACGAACCGGCGGCGCCGAGGATCGCGACGATGATTGCCTGCCAGATCGCCAAGCCGCGAAAAGCCACAAGGGTCGCGCCCAACGGCAGGCCGAGAATAGAGATGTTGGCGGCGAACCAGACCCAGAACAGTTGCAGCGGATGCCCGTTGCACTCACTTTCCGGCACCGGTTCGATGCCTCGGGTTTCCAGTTGTCCGGCGCTTGGCCCGGCGTTCGATGAACTCATGATGGATGCTCCTGTTGCCATTGTTTTGGTTGTGGGCAGACGGATTTCTAAGTGACCTGCGCAACCCCATGTAGGAGCTGCCGAAGGCTGCGATCTTTTGCTCTTGATTTACAGCTGCCTCAAGGCTGCCAAGATCAAAAGATCGCAGCCTTCGGCAGCTCCTACAGGTTTGTTGCGTACACCTCAGCGCAAGGTGAGGAGTCCTTTCACAAGGGGTTCCAGCTCCAGGCCATTCACGGTTTTGACCTTCTCGATCATCGCCGCCGGCCAACTCTCCATGCCCAGGCAAGCCCCGAGCATCGCGCCGAGAATCGCCGCAATGGTGTCGGTGTCACCGCCCAGGCTCGCGGCCATGCACACCGCGTCGAAGGCATTCATCTCGCCAATGGCCACTTGCTGGGCCAGGGCAAACGAGACCACCACCGATTCCTGGGAGGCCACCGAGGTGCCGATCACGTCGTAGAGCAAGTCGGCCAGCAAGGCCTTGTCGCTGTCGACGCTGATGGTCCGTGCCCAACTGATCCGCGAGGCGATCCGTCCGCCCGCGACCCAGTGGCCATGGCTTTCCGCTTGCTGGGCGATGTGCATGCCCAGGTTCAAGGCCTCGCCCAGGTCCATGCCATTGATGCCGGCCGACACCACCGCCGCCACCGCCGCCGCGCTGGAGATCCCCAGCGTGGTGTTGTGGGTGACCTGGCAGGCTTGCACCACAGCTTTGATAAAGCGTTCCGGGTCGGCGACATCCGCCGCGATCCCCACCGGGGTGATGCGCATCGCCGCGCCGTTGGTGGTGCCGTAGCGCCCCGCTTCTTCGGGCGAATGACCGGCGAGGATCATCTCGATCGCGCGCTTGGTCGAAGGCCCGAGCAAATCCTGGGAGCCCTTGGCCTGCATCTCCGCTTCCCACTCGATCAATCGCTGGGCGAGTAACGCGGGTTCAATCCGGCCTTCGCCTTCGATCAGCAACTGGCCGACCAGGATCGCCTGTTCGGTGTCGTCGGTGATCGAGCCCTTGGGCATGTTGGCGGCGATCGGTTGATCGGGGCCGGCATCTTGCAAGTCGGTAATTTCACCGAAGCGCGCCTTGATCTGGGCGCGGCTCAGGGATTGGGTCGGCATGCCCAGGGCATCGCCCAGCGCCAAGCCGTAGAACGCGCCCAGGGCACGGTTGAGCGCGGTCATTTTGCTTCTCCAAATTGCAGGTGCAGACGAAAGTGCACCGGGTCAAGCAAGCTTTCGACCTGTTCCATGAACCGGCCCTGACGGTCGTAGGTGGTGCGCAAGGCTTTGAGAAACACCGTGCCCACTGGCCGGCCAAGCAACTCGGCGTCGTCGGCGCTCAAGGGTTCGGCGCCGATCCATTGATCGCCGCGTTCGCCGATGTAGCCGTAGGCCGCCAGGGTGATGGTCAGCGAGTTATCAATCAGGCCCACTCGCGGCAGGCTTTCCAGGCCTCCGGTGGCGGGCATCAATGAACGTTCAAGGGACACCAGCGTGCCGTCGTTGGAACGACGGCGGCGGTCGAGGGTGATGAACTTCTCGGTGCCGAACCGCGACAACAGGTCAGGACGACTGACCGCTTCGAGCCGCAGCACTTCGGTGTTGATCAACGCCCCGCTGTCCGCCAGGGCCTGGGCCCAGCCGCTGCGTTGATCGAGCACCACACCGTCGAACGTGACGATGGAGCCGACACCGCTTTGCGTGGCGATGTAGTTGCGCCTCTTCAATTCGGCCAGGGCTTCACGCAGCGTGCCGCGGCTGACCTTGAATTCTTGAGCCAACTGATGCTCGCCCGGCAACAGAAAGCCGTCCTCCATGAGGCCGCTTTCGATGCGCCGGATGAGCTCGTCGACCACCCGTTGTTTCTTGTCAAATCGAACCTGTCTAATCATGTACAAAGTGATAACCGAAACAGGGTCGGGCGGGCAAGGGATTTTTTAAGGGAGGTGACGGGAGGTGGCGATGGCGATGCAAGGAATGGAGTGTGTCAGCTACAAAGCCTTCGCGGGCAAGCCTCGCTCCTACAAGTTAAATGCCAGCCGACACATAACCTGTAGGAGCGAGGCTTGCCCGCGAAGGGGTCAGTCAGATCAACAAAAATTTCAGCGTTGTTTCAGGCGGTCAATCACCACCGCCAACAACAGAATCGAACCGCGAATCACATACTGATAAAACGTGTCGATGTTCTTCAGGTTCATCGCATTCTCGATGATCGCCAGAATCAACACCCCGGCAATCACGTGCCGGATCATGCCGATCCCGCCGCTCAGCGACACCCCGCCCAACACGCACGCGGAGATGACCGTCAACTCGAAACCCTGGCCAATCATCGGCTGACCCGAGGTCATGCGCGACGCCAGGATCACCCCGGCCAACGCGCCGATCAAACCGTGCACGGCGAAGATGATGATCTTGGTCCGGTCCACGTTGACCCCGGCCAGCAGCGCCGCTTCCTGGTTGCCGCCGATGGCCATGGTGTTGCGCCCATAAGTCGTGTAGTTCAGCAGCCAGCCGAAAAACAGGAAGCACACAATGGTGATCAGGATCGGCACCGGCACGCCGAACAACTGACCGTTGCCGAACACGAAGAACTGCTCCTGAGACACGCCCACCGCTTTACCGTTGGCAAAAATGTACGCCAAGCCCCGCACGATCTGCATGGTCGCCAACGTCGTGATCAACGCATTGACCCGCAACTTGGCGATCACAATCCCGTTGATCAACCCGACAACCAGCCCCATGAACAGCGCTGCGACCACCCCGAGAAACACGCTGTCGGTGTCGCGCATCACCACCGCCGCGACCACCCCGGCACAGGCAATCACCGACCCCACCGACAAGTCGAAATGCCCGGACGCCAGGCAATACAACATGGTGCACGCGGCAATCCCGGTGGTGGAAATCGCCAGACCCAAACCGCGCATGTTCAACGGCGACAAAAAGTTATCGATCAACAGGGTGCACGCCAGGAAAATCCCAATGGCCGCCGCCAGCATCACCCAGTCATCAAGAAACCGCCGCAGGTCCAGGGGTTTGCGCGGGGTGGGCAGAGCATTGTTTTGGGTTGTCATCATAGTCACCTCTCAGTTCGCCACGCCGTCAGCGCGTTGGCGCGGCAAAGCCAGTTGCAGCAGGTTGGATTCGTTGGCCTCATCGCGAGACAGTTCACCGCGCAGCGCGCCTTCGCACAGCACCAGGATGCGGTCGGAAATGCCCATGACTTCCATCAAGTCGCTGGACACCACGATCACCGCGATCCCGCTTTGCGCGAGGTTATGGATGATCTGGTAAATCTCGGCTTTCGCCCCGATGTCGATGCCGCGCGTCGGTTCGTCGAGCAACAGGACTTTCATTGGCATCGACAGCCAGCGACCGAGAATGGCCTTCTGCTGATTGCCGCCGGACAGGTACATGATTTTTTGCGACGCGCTGGGCGTCTTCACTTTCAGCGCGGCAATTTGCTTGTCGGCATTGCCCTTTTCCCACAAGCCGCGCAACAGGCAACCGAAGGTCGAATGGGCGCCGCGCGCACTGATGTTGATGTTCTCGGCCACGCTGGAGAGCGGCATGATGCCCTCCTTCTTGCGGTCCTCGGGGCACAGCAGAATCCCGGCGGCGATCGCGTCGCGGGGTGAACGCAGTTTCAGTTCATGGCCGCGCAGTTCCAGGCGCCCGGCGCTGTTGCGGGTCAGGCCGCTGAGCATGCGGAACAGCTCGGTGCGCCCGGCCCCGACCAGTCCGAACAACCCGAGAATCTCGCCTTTGTGCACCTCGAAACTCACCGGCTCACGCAGGCCCGGCCCGAGCAATCCATCGACTTTCAATGCGACCGCGCCACGCTGGCGTGGGCGGTAATCGTAGATGTCCTGGATGTCGCGACCGACCATGCACGTCACCAATTGGTCGTGGGTCAACTCGCTCATGTTCTCGAAGGTGCGCACGAAGCGGCCGTCCTTGAACACCGTCACCGCGTCGCAGATGCGGAACACTTCTTCCATGCGATGGGACACGTAGAGCACCACTTTGCCCTCGTCCCGCAGCCGACCGATGATCGCCATCAAGCGATCGATCTCCCGGGCCGAGAGGCTGCTGGTCGGCTCATCAAAAGCGATCACATGCGCACCACGGGACAAGGCCTTGGCGATTTCCACCAGTTGCCGCTGACCGAGGGACAGGCGCCCGACTTTCTCTTGCGGGTCGATTTCATCCGCCAGGCCCTTGAGGCAGGCCAACGCTTGCTGGCGCAACGCACCGCGATTGATCAAGCCAAAACTGGCCGGTAAATGCCCGAGGAACAAGTTTTCCGCGACGGTCATTTCCGGGACCAGATGCAACTCCTGGTGAATCACCGCGACGCGACTGGCGATGCTGTCGGCGGTGGATTTGAAGGCCATCGTCTGCTCGCCGATCTGCAGGTCGCCACTGCTCGGGATGTACGCGCCGCCGAGGATTTTCAGCAGCGTGGATTTGCCGGCGCCGTTCTCGCCCATCAAGGCATGCACCTGCCCCGGATGCGCGACGAAGCTGATGCCGTCCAGCGCCTTCACCCCGGGAAAGGTCTTGCCGATCCCGTTGAAGCGCAAGCTGCCGCCGACGTGTTCTTGTGTTTGTGTTTGCGCTTGCATAACCACCTCATCACACAGATCAGGCAGCCCTGTTGCCAGGGCCGCCGATGAAATCAACCGGCCGTCAGTTCCACAGGCCGATCTTTTCCAGTTCCTGCTTGAAGTTCTCGCGCGTGATCAGCGTCACGTCGTCCATGGCGGTGTATTTCGGCGGTTCTTTGCCGGTGGTGACCCACTCGTACATCATCGCGGCGGTGTTGTAGCCCTCGATGTGCGGGCTCGGCAGCATAGAGCCGAAGAAACCGCTGTTAGGCTTTTTCAGTTCGCCGATGGCGTCGGTGCCGTTGATGCCGATGCCGATCACGTTGGCCGGGGCAAATCCGGCGCTTTCGGTGGCGCGCACGCCGCCGAGCACGGTGTTGTCGTTCATGCCGCCGATGATCAGGTTTTTCGCGCCGCCGGGCAGTTTCACCAAGGCCGAGTTGGTGGCGTCCATGCTGCCGGGGACGTCGAGGGTTTTCTGTGCGGTGAAGAGGATGTGGTCTTTCGGGAAGCCTGCATCTTCCAGGGCCTTGGCCGAACCGTCGGTGCGTTTCTTGCCGGTGTCGAGTTCGTTGAAGGTGTTGATCACCGCGTAGGTTTCTTTCCAGTCCCAACCGCGCTTTTTAGCTTCAGTGGCCATGGCGGCGCCCTGTTTCTGGCCGACTTCGAACGCCGCCATGCCGAGGTAAGGCACGTCCTCCATGAACTTGCCGTTGGCATCGACAAACCGGTCATCGACCGCCATCACTTTCAAACCGTTGGCCTTGGCCTTGGCCACGATAGCCGGGCCGAGGCCGACGTCCGGTGGGCAGATGACGAAGCCCTTGGCGCCGTTGGCGGCCAGGCTGTCGATGGCAGAAAGGGTTTTCTCACCGTCAGGCACGGCGATCTTGATCACGGTAAAGCCCTTGTCTTTCCCGGCCTTTTCCGCGAAGGCCCATTCGGTCTGGAACCAGGGCTCTTCCGCCTGCTTGACCAGAAAACCGATTTTCACTTGCTCGGTCGCCAGCAGCGAACTGCTCAGGCTGACCGCCGTGACCGCCAGGGCGGCACAACACAGGGAACGGATTCCACGACGACGATTCATAAGCTGACTCCTTGTTATTTTTTTTGAGCGTTATTTGAAAGCCGATGCAGCGGTCAAACCGTGTAGCCAATAGTCATATCGTATGATGATTGGATTTCAGACGGAGTTCCGCGCCTGAATTCCGTTTGTTCAGTCGTGGTACATCACCGAGCGACCACCATCGATGGTGATGCACGAGGCATTGATGAACGGCGCTTCATCGCTAGCCAGGAACACCGCCGTCATCGCCACTTCCATCGGCTGACCGATCCGGCGCGGCGGGTGCAAGTCGAAGGCCCGCTGACGTTCGGCGTGGGGGTCGGCAAAACCGTTCCAGTAATCGACGTTCAGTTGGGTTTCGATGTAGCCCGGGGCGATGGCGTTGACGCGAATCCCCTTGGGCGCGTATTCGATGCCGAGGGCGCGGGTCAGGCCGAGCAAGCCGTGCTTGGCCACCGGGTAAGGGAAGCAGCCGGGAATGATGTGGGTGGAATGGGTCGAGGCAATGTTGATGATGCTGCCGATGCCCTGCTCGATCATCTGCGGCAACACGGCTTTGCAACCGTACCAGGCGCCATCCAGGTCAATGGCGAAACAGCGGCGCCAGTCTTCCTCGGTCATTTCCAGCGGATCGCGGAACACGTTGACCCCGGCGCAGTTGACCAAAACGTCGATCCGGCCATGCCGTTCGATGGCCAATTTGGCCATGGCGTGCAGGTCTTGCTGGTTGGACACGTCGGCCTTGATCGCCTGGACGTCGAAGCCTTTGGCCCGCCACTGGGCCGCCACTTTTTCGACTTTCTCGCCCTGGATGTCGCTGATGATCAGCCTGGCTTGCTGGGACGCAAAGGTTGCGACGATTGCTTCGCCGATGCCTTGGGCCGCGCCGGTCAGCAGCACGACTTTGTTTTTCAGTCGCTCGCCCTTCGGCGGCTCGGGCACCGGTGGCAGGGAAAGAGGTTCAGCCATGGATCAAGACTCCTTTTTGCAGGCACGACAAAAACCGGGCATCTGTCGATGTCCGGTCAAAAAACTGTTGGGGAAATCCCTGCATCACTTCACCTGTTTTGTTTTTTTAAGTGTGAGTGCGTGTCACTGATGGAGCCGACTATAAACCCGACCGCCAAATAATCTCAATATATAATTTTACATCCCATATTTTGGGATTTAACCGGCAAACCTCGTACAGGCTTTTCCACTCACATCGACCCGCATCGAGAGCAGCGCTCCGTCCAGTGGATGATTGAGCGGGCTCGCGGCGCTGGTGATGTAGAGGGTTTTCAGGTCTTCACCGCCGAACACGCAACTGGTCGGGCGGCTGACGGGCAGTTCGATGACTCGATCAACGTGGCCCTCGGGATTCAGCCGCAGCAGACAGCTACCGTCCCACCGTGCGTTCCACAGGTAGCCCTGCGCATCCATCGCCGAGCCGTCCGGGCCGCCGCGTTGGTGAGGGCCGAACCACACTTGCGCCGGCTCAAGGCTGCCATCGGTGCGGATGACATGTTGATAGAGCGTGCTGTCGAGGCTGTCGCCGAAATACACGCGGGTTAGGTCATCACTCCACAACAGGGTGTTGGGAATGCCCAACCCTCGGAGCAACGGCGTGACCCGTGCATCGCGGTCTATACGAAACAGGCCACCGGAACGGCGCTCGATGGGCAAGTCCTCGCCCTGCTCACCGATGTTGTTCTGCATGGTGCCGAGCCAGAGCCGGCCCAGCACATCGCAGCGGGCTTCGTTGGGTCGGTTGCCCGGTTGTGGGTCGGCGACACAGAGCAAGGTCAGCCGTGGCTCAAGCCCCGGCGAGTCCAAATCCAGCCGATACACGCCGCTGCTCAGGGTCACCAGCGCATCGCCGCTTTCGCAGGGAATGAAGGCGGACACGTGTTCGGGCATTTGCCAGATCTGCACGTTATTGCCGATCAATCTCAGCGCTTGCTTGCCGGCGATATCCACCCAGTACAACGCCTGGGTCGGCGCATCCCAGAATGGGCCTTCACCCAGTCCGGCCCGGTGTTCGGTAACCGCAGTCCACGTCATGAAACCTCCTGCATTGTTCTTGTTTTAAAGGTGAGAGCGGGCTTGCTCGCGAAAGCGGTGGGTCTGTGACATTGATGTCGGATTTGCCGACGCCTTCGCGAGCAAGCCCGCTCCCACAGGGGGATTTGTGGGATCAACCGGCCTTTTTGTCGGCCATGACTTGCGGGTAGAAACGCTTGATCGCCAGGTCGGCGTTGTCGATCAGGGTCATGCAGGCCCACACACCCCGCGCGGCATCCCGGGCAGCGATGGCGTCGGCCATGTCTTTGTGGATCGGTAGCGTGCGACGGAGTTCATCCGGGTCGGCGGCGGACACTTCGAAGGACACGGCCAGCAGCGCACCGAGGGCCGGAACCATTTGTTCGATGAATTGATTGTGGCTGGCGGCGAGGATGCATTCGTGGAAGAACTGGTCGGCGCGGTTGTAGTCGATGCCGCTGTCCACGGCCCGCTCCAGCGCGTTGTACGCCTGGAGGATGGCTTGCACCTGCTCGACAGTGGCCCGCTCGCAAGCCCAGCGCACCGCCATGGGTTCGATGGTGCGGCGCAGGTCGAGCAAGTCGTCGACGAAGTTTTCCGGCAATCCGCTGCGAGACAACCAGCCGACGACCTGCGGATCAAACAGGTTCCAGCGCCGCACCGGCAGTACCCGCGTGCCGACTTTCGGCCCGACTTCAAGCATGCCTTTGGCGACTAGGGTCTTGATGGCTTCGCGGATCACCGTGCGACTGACCCCGAGCTGCTGGCCCAGGTCAGCTTCAACCTTGATGGTTTCGCCGGGCTTGACCTGCCCGGCGGCAATCCAACCGCCCAACCAATCAACCGTCGACGCATGAAAACTGCTGGACATGAAAACCTCGGGGCAGGGACGGCAAAAACCGTTCGCGATGGAGGCCCACGCTAATCATCATACGATTGGCTGTCAATTTGGTTTTTCAGCAGGCCGCAAAAAACCTATGTGGGAGCGGGCTTGCTCGCGAAAGCGGTCTGTCAGTTGATTGATAGGTTGACTGACACGACGCCTTCGCGAGCAAGCCCGCTTCCACATTCAGATTCGGTTACGGCTCGAGACCGATAGGGAAAAACGTCCCGCCACTCCATACGCCCAACCAACGCTGCCCGTCGATTTCACGACTTACCGCCAGCTCCACCAGTTGGTAGAACACATTGCGATGGATCAGCGCTTCAAGGTTGGTGCGTACATGCACGTAGGGCGCAGGCTCCTCGGTCAGCGGATCAATCATCACGCGAATGGGATGTTCCGCGCCCGCCTCGGCCGTCTCATCGACATTGGTGGTGAAGCGCAAGACCTGAGCTTCACCCTCGCCGTCCACCTCGACGGCAATCGCCACGAACGGCACGTCATCGACCTTGATACCGACTTTCTCGACCGGGGTGATCAAGAAATAATCATCGCCGTCGCGGCGGATGATGGTGGAGAACAACTTGACCATCGGCTTGCGCCCGATCGGCGTGCCCAAGTAGTACCAGGTGCCGTCGCGGGCGATGCGCATGTCGATGTCGCCGCAGAAGTCGGGGTTCCACAAGTGGACCGGCGGCAAGCCTTTGGTTTTGGGGATTTGCCCCAGCAGGTCGACGGCTTTTTGCGGGCCACTCATGGCGATCTCCTTGGAATTACTGGTCGCTGAGCCCCAACAGACCACGAGCGTATTGCTCCAGCGGCGGGCCCAGCAAGTCTTCTGGCTTGGTGTCGTGGAACGTCAGTAAACCGCCACGACTCTTGATCCGTGCAGTATCGATCAAATACTGGGTGCTGGTCTCGATCAACATGATCTGAATCACGCCACTGTCCAGACCGAGGCGATCCACAGCTTCCTGGTCGAGCCATTCGTCGGAGTTGCCGATGCGGTCGTCAGCCTTGGCAAAACGGGTGTAGAGCAGGTAATGCGCGCCGGCGGCCCGGGCTTCACCCATGGCCGCATCGAGGCCTTCCGGCGCACGGGCACGGCGGACCATCGGGAAGTATTCGATAAAGCCGTCGAAGGCGGTTTCAGCGACCACGTTCGGTCGCGGATAGGCACTGCCCGGCGGCGCGAAGGCACCCTGGGCAATGTAGATGAACGAGTCCGGCTGAATGCGGAAGTTGTTCACGCGCTGACTGTTGCTGTGATCCAACAGGCCCGCGTCGCTCATGTGGTAGCGAACACCTTCGCCCATATCGCTGACATTCATGCAGCCGCCAAGCGCCATAACGGCCAGCAGCAAAACCAGGCTACGCATCCTACCCTCCAGAGGCCGGTGACGGAAAACCGGCGAATGGGCGTTGGATGCAGCTTCCGCGCCAGCTCAAGATTATCTTCGCTTTATAGAGTGCAATCGCGGGCAAGCCTGGCTCCTACAGGGATCACTCAAACCTGTGGGAGCAAGGCTTGCCCGCGATGAGGTCCGATCAGCCGCCGATGATCTTCATGATGGTCGCACCACCGGAGAACGCCACTTCCTGCTTGTCGCCCAAGGCTTTTACCAAGAGACGCTGCAACGCCGGCAGTGCTTGATGGCGTGGTTTGTCCAGCAAGTCGCCGACATAGTGGCGATTGCTCGACGACAGGCAGCCATGCAGCCAACCGGTGGACGACAGCCGCAACCGCGAACAGGTCCGGCAGAACGGCACGCTTTCGTTGGCAATCACGCCGAAATGGCCCAGGCCCGGAATGGCATAACGCACGGCGGTGGCATCCACCGGCGCATCGGCTTGCAGGTATTCGTAGCGCTCGCCGATCAGGCTCAGCAACTGCTGAAGGCTGACGAACTGTTGCAGGAAGGCGTTGTTGTCACTGGCCAGGTGGCCCATGCGCATCAGTTCGATAAAACGCAGCTCGTAGCCACGCTCGAGACAGTAATCGAGCAGTGGCATCACCTGATCGAGGTTCTGCCCGCGCAAGGGCACCATGTTGACCTTGATCTTGATGCCAGCCGCCGCAGCCTGGTCCATGCCGTCGAGCACGGTGGCCAGGTCGCCGCCACGGGCGATGCTGCGAAACGCACTGGCGTCCAGGGTATCGAGGGAAACGTTGATGCGGCGGATACCGGCGTCCACCAGCAGTGGCAGTTTTTTCGCCAGCAACTGACCGTTGGTGGTGAGGCTGATGTCTTCAAGGCCCATTTGACCGACGGCCGTCATGAACGCTTCGAGTTTGGGGCTGACCAGCGGCTCGCCGCCGGTGATGCGCAACCGCTCGATGCCAGCGGCTTCGATCAGATACGCCACGCCACGCGCCATGGCCTCGGCCGACAACTCATCCTGCGCAGCCACCAACCGCTTGCCATTAGGCACACAGTAGGTACACGCGTAATTGCAGGCGGAGGTCAGGCTGATCCGCAAATTGCGAAAACGCCTGCCTTGACGGTCAACGATCATGGATCACTCCGGCGAAAGGATATTCGGGCCGCTAAAACTTGACTCACAAATCAAGTTTTAGCAAGTCCTAAGCCTGAGTATATTCCTGCGGTACTGCGCCATATAGCGAAAACATGGCGCAATCAGGCAACTGAATGATTCAGCTGCTCGGGGTCTCGGGGTCGCGCTTGCGCTTGTTGCCCATGCGCACGCCGATGTCCATCAGGAACTGGAAGAAACCTTCCTGATCTTCCAGCACATTGCTCCAGAACGGCGAGTGATACAGCGCGACAGCGCCATGCACCAGCGCCCAGGATGCGCAGTAATGGAAGTACGGCGGCACGTCTTCAAGCTTGCCTTCGCTGATCCGGCCCTTGATCAACAGGGTCAGGCGTTCGAAGTTCGAGGCACGGATCTTGTGCAGCTCCTCGACCATTTCCGGCACCTGGTTGCCCTTGACCACCTTTTCTTCCAGGCGATCGAACAAGCGATAGCGCTGCGGATCGCGCATGCGGAATTCGAAGTAGGCCCGGGACAGGGCTTCCTTGTCCTTGTCGACATCGGCCGAATGCAACAGCTCGTTCAAATCCCGCTCGTAATCGAGCATCAGGCGCAGGTAGATTTCGGCCTTGGATTTGAAGTGCTTATAGATCGTGCCTTTGCCGATACCGACGGCATCAGCAATCATCTCGACGGTGACACTGTCTTCACCTTGGTCGAGGAACAGCTTGAGCGCGGTATCGAGAATTTCTTGCTCGCGGCGACGAAACTCACGGACCTTACGAGGTTCTTTATGCATAAGAAAAGGTCTGTAGGGGTCAAAATTCGAAGCCGCGTATTATGCCTAACTTGCGCCAAAATGCACGGATCATCCGAGCATATCTGTGTTTCTTGATCATTTCACGCAGGGTCTCCGGTTGATGAGAACTCTTCCGAAGCGGGCGTATTCCAAAATTGTTTAAAAACCGGGGCGGCTAAACTGGCGTCGACGCAATACTGATCAATACTTGAACTGTCGGCGAGGCATCTCCCCCAAGTGTCGCGCCGATATAGGTACCAACGGACCGCGTGCCTTTGTTTTACTCCTAATGGTCTTAACCCGGATTCACCCCCCAGAACCCGGGTTTTTTTTGCCTGCGATTCAGGGGCCGTCGTCCCCGTAGGTGCTACCGAAGGCTGCGATCTTTTCCGGTGCTACGCCGATGCCTTGACGTGCGCCAACGGAAACAACCGCTTGAAATTCTCCGTGGTCTGCTCGGCAAATCGCTCGTAGGACTCACCGCGCAGCATCGCGAGAAACTCTGCCACTTCCCGCACATATTGCGGCAGGTTCGGTTTACCGCGATAAGGGATCGGCGCCAGGTACGGCGAGTCGGTTTCCACCAGCAAACGGTCGGCTGGCACCTTGCTCGCCACATCGCGCAACGCATCGGCATTGCGGAACGTGACAATCCCGGACAGAGAAATGTAATAACCCATGTCCAACGCAGCCTTGGCCATGTCCCAGTCTTCGGTGAAGCAATGCAGCACGCCGGCCTGCGGCAGCGCAGCCTCGCGCAACAGGCTCAACGTATCGGCGCGGGCACCACGGGTATGGATGATCACGGGCTTGCCGGTCTGCTGGGCGGCTTGCAGGTGCAGTCGGAAGGACTCTTGCTGCAACTCGGCAGCTTCCGGCTCGTAGTGGTAATCCAGGCCGGTTTCACCGATCGCCACCACACGCGGATGATTCAACTCCTGCAACAGCCAATCCAGCGCGGGCGCCGCACCAGGCTGCACGTCAAGCGGATGCACGCCCACCGAACAATCGACGTCGTCGTAACGTTCGGCCAGGGCTTTGACATCGGCAGCGTTGTCGACACTGACGCCGATACACAGAAAGTGCCCGACCCCGCGCTGGCGAGCCGCATCCAGCGCGGCATCCAGCGAGCCGTCGTGGGCGGCGAGGTCGAGGCGATCAAGGTGACAATGGGAATCTACGAGCATAAAAGGGGCTGCAACTTACATCGTATGAGTGGGACGGTCGGATTTCAGGGCTCCGGCCAGATGGGTTTCGATTCGACTGCGGGCGGTGTTATCACCGTCATTGAACTGCACGCCAACCCCGGCGGCCCGGTTGCCCTGCGCGCCTTTGGGGGTGATCCAGCTGACTTTGCCGGCGACCGGAATTTTTTCCGCCTCGTCCATCAGGTTCAGCAACATGAACACCTCGTCGCCCAACTTGTAGCTTTTGTTGGTCGGGATGAACAGGCCGCCGTTCTTGATGAACGGCATGTAAGCCGCATACAGCACGGATTTGTCCTTGATGGTCAGGGACAAAATACCGTTACGCGGCCCGGTGTTGAGCGGTTCATTCATGCTGACCTCCACGGCTGATGCTCAGAGTCTAGGCACAGACGATCACTTCTGGATAGGCAAAGAGGCCCATTGCACCAGCAACGCTTCCAGCAACAACGCCGGATTGAGGTTCGCTTTGCTCATCACTTTCTGGCGCTGGGCAAGAATCCAGTCCTGAATCGTCAGCACTTTGCCCTGCGCGGTTTTCTGCGCCAGGTATTGAATGACCTTGCGCATGTCCATCAGGCCCAGGCCTTGTTCATCCTGGGTCAACTGAAAGCGCAGGATCAGGCTCGACCAGTCGCAGAACCAGTCGAACAACAACAATTGCGGGATGCTTTTCCATTCCTCGGCAAGCTGCGTCGGTGATTTCTGTTGCTTGAGCAACTGTTTCACACCTTCAACCACCAGTGCGCGCTGTTCGCGAACACCCTGGGCCTGCAACTTGACCGCAGCCAGCGGCGAGCCGGCGGCCAGGGTCAGCAGTTCAACGCGTTCGTCCTGCGAGCAATCCGGCAACGCCGTCGCCAACCACGCCAGGCTCATCGCTTCACTCGGCAGCGGGCAGGCCTGCTGCTGGCAACGACTTTTGATCGTCGGCAGCAGACGGCTGGTCTGGTGGCTGACCAGCAGCAACACGGTATCGCCGGACGGTTCTTCAAGACTTTTGAGCAAGGCGTTGGCGGCGTTGACGTTCATCGACTCCACCGGTTCGATCAACACCACTTTGCGCCCGCCCATCTGCGCGGTCTGGACCACGAAGCTGACCAGATCACGGACCTGATCGACCTTGATCGCCTTGTCCGCCTCTTCCGGCTCCAGAATGTAGTTGTCGGGGTGACTGCCGGCCTTGAGCAGCAGGCAGGATTTACACTCGCCGCAGGCATCCTGCGCCGTCGGACGCTGGCACAGCAAATGCGCCATCAGCCGTTCGGCCAAGGCACGCTTGCCGATCCCGGCCGGGCCATGGAGCAGATAGGCGTGGGCGTGCTGTTTACGCCCGGCCAGTTGCTGCCAGAGCTCGTCCTGCCACGGATAGGCCTCAGCCACGGGTCAGCTCCAGCAAACGCGGCAGCAACGCATCCAGCGACTGCTGGACCTGCGGCAGCGGCTGGGCGGCATCCACCAGCACATAACGCGCGGGATCAGCCTCGGCGCGCTTGAGAAAGGCACTGCGCACCGCATCGAAAAACGCACGACCTTCGAGTTCGAAGCGGTCCAGCCGACCACGTGCACTGGCACGGGCCAGGCCGACTTCCACCGGCAGATCGAAAATCAGCGTCAGGTCCGGGCGCAAGTCGCCCTGGACAAACGTTTCCAGGGTCGCGATGCGCTCCAGGGACAAGCCACGACCGCCACCCTGATAGGCGTAGGTCGAGTCGGTAAAGCGATCACACAAAACCACCGCGCCGCGCGCCAGCGCCGGGCGGATGACCTCGGCCAGATGCTGGGCTCGCGCGGCGAACACCAGCAACAGCTCGGTGTCGGGGTTCATGACTTCATCCACCGGGGCCAGCAGCACTTCGCGGATGCGCTCGGCCAACGGCGTGCCGCCCGGCTCACGGGTCAGCAACACCTCGATACCGGCAGCGCGCAAGCACTCGGCCAGGTATTCACGATTGGTGCTCTTGCCGGCGCCTTCCGGGCCTTCCAGGGTAATAAACAAGCCAGTCACAGGCAGTCCTTAATCAGAGTCATTGCGGGCTTTGCGGTGCAGGGGCGTCCAGTTTCGATTCCGGCTCCGGTGTGGAGGCCGGTTCCGGCGGCGTTACGGCTTCCGACGCGGGCTCTTTTGCCGGCACCTGCGGTGCCGCTTCAGGCACGGTGTCTGGCACCGCTGCGGGAACCGGCGTCTCGGCATCCGGCGCTACGGGCGCATTAGCTGGCGCCGGGCTAGAGCGGTAATCGGCACGGCGCTTGAGCTGGAACTCGCGCACCGCCGAGTTGTGGGCATCGAGGTCATCGGAGAACACATGGCTGCCATCGCCGCGCGCGACAAAATACAAACTGTTGCCAGCCACCGGGTTCAGCGCCGCATGAATGGCTTCGCGACCGACCATGGCAATCGGGGTCGGCGGCAATCCGGAAATCATGTAAGTGTTGTACGGCGTCGCTTCCTTGAGGTGGGCGCGAGTCAACTTACCGGTGTAACGATCACCCAGACCGTAGATCACGGTCGGATCGGTTTGCAGCAACATGCCGATCGCCATCCTCCGCACGAACACACCAGCAATCTGCCCGCGCTCTTGCGGCACACCGGTTTCCTTCTCCACCAGCGAGGCCATGATCAACGCCTGATAGGGTTCGGTGTATGGCGCATCAACGGAGCGTTTTTCCCACTCCTTGGCGAGCACTTCGTCGAGACGGTCGTAGGCTTTTTTCAGCAACTCGGCGTCGGACATGCCACGCACAAAGCTGTAGGTATCAGGGAAGAAGCGGCCCTCAGGGAAAATCCCGCTGTGACCGAGCTTGTCCATCACCTGGGCGTCGGTCAGGCCGGTCAGGGTTTGCTTGAGCTTGTCATCCTTGGCCAGCGCAGCCCGGACCTGGCGGAAATTCCAGCCTTCGACCAACGTCACGTTGTACTGCACCACTTCGCCGCGCTTCCACAAATCGATCAGACCGTCGACGGTCATGCCGGGCAGCATGCGGTATTCGCCGCTGTGGATCGGCGTCCTCGCCAGGTTGAAGCGCCAATAGATGCGCAGCCAGAAGGCGTCCTTGATGACGCCATCGCTTTCGAGTCGAATGAGCGTCCCCGTCGGCGTGGAGCCTTTGGGCACGTCCAGCAGTTCTTCCTGGGTGATGTTCAGCGGCTGTTCCAGCGCCGAATGGATTTTCCAGGCCGAAGCGCCCAACAGCAGCCCTGCCAGAACCAGTCCGGTTTCCAGCAGCAGCAAGAGTTTACGTCTCACGTATCAAGCATCCAGTAGCGCGCGGGCAATGGTTTGGAGTTTACGGGTGAGCGGGCCAACCGACCAGCTCAGCGCTGCATAGGCGCGCACCGGCCAGATGCCATACACGCTGTTGCAGACAAAGACTTCATCGGCCCATTGCAGCTGATCGAGGCTGATGTCGGTGATTTGCGTGGGGATTCCCGATGACTCAGCCTGAAACAATAATTCGGCACGCATCACGCCGGCTACCCCGCAGCGCTTGAGATCGGCGGTGATCAACACGCCATCGCGCACCAGGAACAGATTGCTGAAAACCCCTTCAATCACGCGACCGGCCTGATCGAGCATCAAGCCTTCGGCGTGTTCGGTGTCCTGCCATTCGGCACGAGCGATCACCTGCTCCAAGCGATTCAAATGCTTGAGGCCGGCAAGCAGCGGTTGTATCGAAAGGCGTGTAGCGCAGGGGAACAAACGAATGCCCTGCTCCCCATGAATGACCGGGTAAGTTGCGGGAGGGTTGCCTTGCAGAATGCGTCGGGCCTGGGCCGAAGGGTCGGGGGCGTAACCGCGCAAGCTGTCACCGCGAGTGAGGATGAGCTTGAGCACGCCCTCGCCCAGTGCGGCGGCATAGGCGATCAATTCGCTGCGGATCAGCGAATGATCGGCCGTGATCGCCAGACGCGAACAACCTTCAACCAGACGCGACAGGTGCCGATCCAGCAACAGCGGTTGCCCGCCTCGCACGGCAATGGTCTCGAACAGACCATCACCGTAAGCCAGGCCGCGATCCTTCAGCGACAGAGCGTCAGCCGGCTGACCGTCGACCCAGCTGTCCATCAGTCAGCGAACCGGCGGAACACCAGCGAGCCGTTGGTCCCGCCAAACCCGAAGGAGTTCGACAACACCACATCGATGTCCATGTTGCGTGCCGTGTGCGGCACGAAATCGAGGTCGCAACCTTCGTCCGGCTCATCGAGGTTGATGGTCGGCGGTGCCACCTGGCTGTTAATCGCCAGCACACTGAAAATCGCTTCAACCGCGCCCGCCGCACCCAACAGGTGACCGGTCATGGACTTGGTCGAACTGACCGCCAGTTTGTAGGCGTGATCGCCGAACACCGACTTGATCGCGCACGCTTCGGCGAGGTCGCCGGCCGAGGTCGAGGTGCCGTGGGCGTTGATGTACTGGACCTGGTCGCCATTGATCTTCGCGTCGCGCAGAGCATTGGTGATGCAACGTGCAGCACCGGCGCCGTCAGCGGGCGGCGAGGTCATGTGGTAGGCGTCGCCGCTGGTGCCAAAACCGATCAGCTCGGCGTAGATGGTCGCGCCGCGAGCCTTGGCGTGCTCCAGCTCTTCGAGCACCAGTGCACCGGCACCGTCGGACAGGACGAAGCCATCACGGCCCTTGTCCCATGGACGACTGGCACGGGTCGGCTCGTCGTTGCGGGTCGACAGCGCGCGGGAGGCACCGAAGCCGCCCATGCCCAGACCGCAAGCCGCCATTTCGGCGCCGCCGGCAATCATCACGTCGGCTTCGTCGTACATGATGTTGCGCGCCGCCATGCCGATGCAGTGCGTACCCGTGGTACATGCCGTGGCGATGGCGTAGTTAGGCCCCTGTGCACCCAAGTGGATGGACAGGAAACCGGAAATCATATTGATGATCGAGCCAGGCACGAAGAACGGTGAAATTCGACGAGGGCCGGAATCATGCAGCGTGCGGCTGGTTTCTTCGATATTGGTCAAACCGCCAATACCCGACCCCATGGCTACACCGATGCGCTCGCGGTTGGCGTCAGTGACTTCCAGGCCCGAGTTGCGCACAGCCTGAAACCCTGCGGCCAGACCGTATTGAATGAACAGATCGAGCTTGCGAGCTTCCTTGACCGACAGGTATTCCTCGACATTGAAGCCCTTTACCGAGCCGCCAAAACGGGTGGAATAGGCAGAAAGGTCGGTGTGTTCGATCAGACCAATGCCACTGCGGCCAGCCAGAATGCCCTGCCAACTGCTCGGCACATCCGTGCCCAGTGGCGACAACATACCCATACCGGTGACTACGACGCGTCTACGCGACACAGCACTCTCCTTTTTCAAATGACGACTTTGCATCAGGCCTAAAGAAAAAACCGCACGCCGTGATGGCAGTGCGGTTTTTCCATGACAGCTAGCAACGATTACAAGCTATTAAGCCTGGTGGTTAGTAACGTAATCGATTGCAGCTTGTACAGTAGTGATCTTCTCAGCTTCTTCGTCAGGGATTTCGGTCTCGAATTCCTCTTCCAGAGCCATCACCAGCTCAACGGTGTCAAGGGAGTCGGCACCCAGGTCTTCAACGAAGGAAGCAGTGTTGACCACTTCTTCTTCTTTAACGCCCAGTTGCTCAGCAACGATTTTCTTGACGCGCTCTTCGATGGTGCTCATACCTTGTTTTCACTCCTAATGGACAAATTCAGGCAGCTGGCCAGTGGGTAAGTGTATAGAAAGACTTTTCAGTTTTTCAACTGAAAGCTTCACTCCTCAAACCCAGGGACCCTCTGCCTATAAATAGATTGCAGCTTTATAACGGATTTTAGACAGCTCGTATGACATTTTTTTGAAGCAATCCGTCACATTTGAATTACATGTACATCCCGCCGTTCACCGGGATTGTAGCCCCAGTAACGTATGCCGCACCGTCGGATGCAAGAAAAGCGACCACAGACGCGATCTCTTGAGCTTGCCCCAGACGGCCCAGCGGAATCTGTGTCACCAAGGATTCACGCTGCGCCTCGGGCAGTTCCCGGGTCATATCGGTGTCGATGAACCCTGGGGCCACCGAGTTTACCGTAATCGAACGCGAACCGACTTCACGCGCCAGTGCACGGCTGAAACCTTCCAGACCGGCCTTGGCGGCTGCGTAGTTTACTTGGCCTGCGTTGCCCATGGCACCCACAACAGAGCCAATACTGATAATTCGGCCCCAACGGGCTTTGGTCATGCCGCGCAAAACGCCCTTGGACAGGCGGAACAGACTGTTCAAGTTGGTATCGATGACGTCATGCCATTCGTCATCTTTCA
Organism: Janthinobacterium sp. LPB2021202312-11-4; assembly: GCF_037049705.1. Lineage (NCBI taxonomy): Bacteria > Pseudomonadati > Pseudomonadota > Betaproteobacteria > Burkholderiales > Oxalobacteraceae > Janthinobacterium > Janthinobacterium sp. LPB2021202312-11-4. Next base: position 100,689 of record NZ_JBAGKV010000009.1, read on the forward strand.
TACGCATCATCAGATTATCGCGGGTGATACCGGCATTGTTGACCAGGATCGCCGGAGCACCAAACTGCGAAGTGATGCTCGTCAACACCGCAGCAACGGACTCGTCGCTGGTGACATTGAGTTCCAGGCCAGTGCCCTGGATACCGTTTTCTTTCAGGGTAGCGGCAATGCGCTCGGCGCCCGAGGCAGAGGTCGCGGTGCCGATGACGATGGCGCCCTGACGACCCAGTTCCAGGGCGATAGCCTGGCCGATACCACGGCTTGCGCCGGTGACCAATGCAACTTTACCTTGCAGACTCATGCAAGTTTCTCCTGATTCAGGCCAAGGCTGCGCGGGCGGCAGCGAAAGCGTCTGGGGTATTGAGGTTGGATGTCGACACGCCTTCGGCGCAGCGTTTGTTCAGACCGGCCAGCACCTTGCCAGGGCCGCACTCGACCAATTGGGTCGCGCCCTTGGCTGCCAGAGCCTGAACCGATTCAACCCAACGTACTGGCTTGTAGAGCTGCTCAAGCAGATCGCGCTTGAGGGTGTCCAGATCGGCCGGCACGCTGGCGCTGACGTTCTGTACCACCGGGATCTGCGGCGCCTGCCAGTCGATGGCAGCGATGGACTCGGCAAACCGTTCGGCCGCCGGACGCATCAGTTCGCAGTGGGACGGTACGCTGACCGGCAATGGCATCGCGCGCTTGGCGCCACGAGCCTTGCAGCCTTCGATAGCGCGCTCGACCGCAGCCTTGGCACCGGCGATGACGACTTGGCCCGGGGAGTTGAAGTTAACGGCACTGACCACTTCGCCTTGCGCCGCTTCGGCACAGGCGGCCAGCACGTCAGCATCATCCAGACCGAGGATAGCGGCCATGCCGCCCTGCCCGGCCGGAACGGCTTCCTGCATCAACTGGCCACGACGCTCGACCAGTTTGACCGCGTCGCCCAGGCTAAGGCTGCCCGCCGCTACCAGGGCGCTGTATTCGCCCAGGCTATGACCGGCCACGTAAGCAGGACGCGCGCCGCCTTCGGCCAGCCACAGACGCCACAAAGCGATCGAGGCGGTCAGAATGGCCGGCTGGGTTTTATCGGTTTGATTGAGTTGCTCTTCCGGCCCTTGCTGGGTCAGAGCCCACAGGTCGTAACCCAGAGCATCGGAAGCTTCTTTGAATGTTTCGAGGACAACCGGATGTTGCGCGCCCAACTCGGCCAGCATGCCGAGGGACTGCGAACCCTGTCCTGGAAAGACGAATGCGAGGGAAGCAGACATGTAACGAGCCCCTAATGATCTTGTCGTCGGAGAATTGACGTCCCGCCTGGGGGACGCAAGAAACTGACAGTTGGATGGCCAATTGAACTGAGCGGTCACATTTAAGCATTGTCCGACGAAAACGCCTAAGGCAACAAATCCTCAAGGCGACCGTGAAGGCGTTGCGGCAGGTTTTCCTGGATCTCGATCAGCGCGCGCTGTATCGCGCTCTGAAAACCCTGGACCCCGGCCGAACCGTGACTTTTCACCACAATCCCCTGCAAGCCGAGGAAGCTCGCACCGTTGTGCCGCGCCGGCGCCAGATCCGCCTGCAAGCGTTTCATCAATGGCAGCGCCAACGCACCGACCATCCGCGAGGCGAGGTTCTTCTTGAACAAGGCTTCGATGCGCCCGGCAATCATGGTCGCCAGGCCTTCGCTGGACTTGAGCAGGATATTGCCGACAAAGCCGTCACACACCACCACATCGGCCTCGCCCCGGTACAAACCGTCACCTTCGACAAAACCGATGTAGTTAATACCACGGGCACTTTGCAGCAAGGTTGCAGCCAGCTTGACCTGCTGATTGCCCTTGATGTCTTCGGTGCCGATGTTCAGCAGCGCCACACGCGGACGCACCACGCCCAGGGTTTCCGCCGCCACCGAGCCCATGATCGCGAACTGCAACAAGTGCTCGGCACTGCAATCGACGTTGGCGCCCAGGTCGAGCAACTGGCAATAGCCCTTCTGCGTCGGAATGGCCGCGACCATCGCCGGTCGATCAATACCCGGCAGGGTCTTGAGCACAAACCGCGACAAGGCCATCAGTGCGCCGGTATTACCGGCACTGACACAGGCCTGGACCTTGCCATCACGCAGCAATTCGAGGGCCACGCGCATCGACGAATCAGGCTTGCCACGCAAAGCCTGGGCAGGCTTTTCGTCCATGGTGATGACTTCGGACGCCGGGGTAATCGACAGGCGCGCGCGATCCACAACCGAATGGCTGGAGAGCAGTTCTTCTAAAAGGGTAGGTTGACCGACGAGGGTCAGGTGCAGCGAGGGCGTAGCAGACAGGCAAGCAAGGCTGGCCTGAACAATGCTGCGGGGACCGAAGTCCCCGCCCATTGCGTCAATCGCGATGACTTGAGCAGACAAGTGATTACTCGTCAGCGCCCTTGTCGATCACTTTACGGCCACGGTATACGCCTTCTGGCGATACGTGGTGACGCAGGTGAATTTCACCGGTGGTTTTTTCTACAGACAGAGTGCTTGCCGTCAGGGCGTCGTGCGAACGACGCATGTCACGGGCAGAGCGGGATTTTTTGTTCTGCTGAACAGCCATAATTGATTAACTCCTAAACGTTTGGGTCACGCTTTAACTGCGCCAATACACTGAACGGGTTGGACCGCGTTACCTCGTCCTCGCTCGGTTCGGGCTCATCGAGACCCGCCGGCTGCTGGCATTCTTCCGGATGATGAGCAGGCACAATGGGCAAGGCGAGCAGAAGCTCCTCCTCGATCAGTGACTGCAGATCCAATGGATCTTCGCCCAGTTCCAGCACGTCATAACCTTTCGGCAACGACTGGGTATTCGCACCCTCCTTCACCACAGCATAACTGCATTCGCTGTGGATCGGCAGGGTGACCAGCTCAAGACAACGCTGGCAAACCATTTTGACCTCGGTGTCGATAAAGCTGTGGATGACCACAGATTTACGTTCATCTCGTTCAAAAACGAATTTAGCCTGCACCGTACCGACAGTGTCGGAAAGCGGGTCGCAGAGTCTCTCCAAATCGGCCAGCAGCATTTCACCTTGAAGGGTGGTGCCACGATCAGCCAATTTGCGCGGGTCAACGTGAGGTGGAATCGGGTCATTCAACATAGGCGCAGCATTATAGGGATGCACCCAGCCATGTCAAAGGAAATTCAGCCCTGTCCGTCACTTGGAAGCCTCGCTAGAATTCGCCCCTGCCTTTTGGAGATGCGCATGCTGCCTTTATTACTTGCTTCAAGCTCGGTTTATCGCCGGGAATTGCTGTCCCGCTTGCAGCTTGAATTTACCTGCAGCTCGCCGGACATCGACGAAAGTCATCGCCCTAACGAGTCCGCGATTGACCTGGTAAAACGCCTGGCCGAAGAGAAAGCGCGCGCACTCGCCAGCAGCCACCCCAACCACTTGATCATCGGCTCCGATCAAGTGGCGGTCCTCGGCGAGCGGATTATCGGCAAACCCCACACCTTCGAAAAGGCCCACGAACAATTGCTGGCCTCCAGCGGCGCCAGCGTGACCTTCCTTACCGGCCTGGCCGTGCTTAACAGCCAGACCGGCCATTGCCAGGTCGATTGCGTGCCGTTCACCGTACACATGCGCACACTCGATCAAGCACGCATCGAACGTTATCTACGCGCAGAACAGCCCTACGACTGCGCTGGCAGCTTCAAGGCCGAAGGTTTGGGGGTGAGCCTGTTTCAAAGCACCGAAGGCCCTGACGCCACCAGCCTGATCGGCCTGCCGCTGATTAGGCTGATTGACATGTTATTGGCTGAAGGCGTGCAGATTCCCTGAAGATCAAAAGATCGCAGCCTTCGGCAGCTCCTACATGGGATCGCGCCCAACCGAAGACTGCGATCTTTTGATCCTGAAAAAAAACCGGCACAAAGGCCGGTTTTTTCATGCCACAGCAGATTCAGCGCAACGACGGACCATGAAACCCCATCCACATCGCCAACTGCTCGGCCACGCTGGCGCCGAGCTTCTTCGAGAAACGATCAAAGGTCGACTCCTGGATGGTGAAGTCCACCAGCTCTTTCTCGCCAATTACGTCACGAGCCACCGAACTGGCATTACCCAGACCATCGATCAACCCGAGCGGCAGCGCCTGTTCGCCAGACCAGACCAACCCTGAGAACAGCTCTGGATGTTCTTTGTCCTTGAGCCGATCACCACGCCCCTTCTTCACGCTGTTGATGAACTGCTGATGCGTGGTATCGAGCACACCCTGCCAAAACTGAGTCTCTTCAGGTTTTTGCGGCTGGAACGGATCGAGGAACGACTTGTGCTCGCCAGAGGTGTAGGTACGACGCTCGACGCCGAGCTTCTCCATGGTCCCGACAAAACCGTAGCCGGCCGCCGTCACACCAATGGAACCCACCAGGCTCGCCTTGTCGGCGTAGATCTGGTCGGCCGCACTGGCGATGTAATAAGCACCGGAAGCCCCCAGATCAGAAATCACCGCGTACACCTTGGTATCAGGGTGCAAGCCACGCAGGCGCTTGATTTCGTCATACACGTAACCCGACTGCACCGGACTGCCACCCGGGCTGTTGATGCGCAGGATCACACCCTTGACCTTGGTGTCTTCGAAGGCTGCACGCAGACTGCCGACAATGTTATCGGCGCTGGCGGACTCCTTGTCGGCGATCACGCCATTCACGTCGATCAACGCAGTGTAGTTGGAGCCGCGAGTGCCGCTTTTTTCCATGTCCATCAGCGGCGTGAACAGCAACAGCGCGGCAAACAGGTACACGAAAGTCAGCAACTTGAAGAAAATCCCCCAACGGCGCGAGCGGCGCTGTTCCTGAACACTGGCCAGGAGGGTCTTTTCCAGCAGCTTCCAGCTCTTCTCGTCACCGCCATCCGCGCTTGCCTTGGCAGGCGCTTTCCATTCGTCGGTCATGCCATCTACCCCAGCAAAAACGTATTAAGCCTGACGGAGCCAGGCGTGCAATTCAGGAAAACGATCAATCGACAGCTTCGGCTCGAACACCTGCAACGCCTCGATGGATTGAGCGCCATAACTGACAGCCACCGAATCCATGCCCGCGTTGCGCGCCATTTGCAGATCAAAGGACGAATCCCCGACCATCAGCGCCTGCTGCGCAGAAACACCGCAATGCGCCAGGATTTCTTCCAGCATCAGAGGATGCGGCTTGCTGGCCGTTTCATCTGCCGCACGGGTGATATCGAAATAGTCTTCCCAGCCGTGAGCCTTGAGCACCCGATCCAGCCCACGACGGGCCTTGCCGGTAGCGACCGCCAAGTGATAACCCTCGTCGCGAAAAGCGGCCATCGACTCAACAACGCCCTCGAACAGCGGCGAAGGCACGGCTTCTGCGGCAATGTAGTGATCGGCATAGTGCTGGCGAAAGGCAATGAGTTCGTCGTCGCCAATCTGCGGATACAACGTGCGAATCGCCTCGGGCAACCCGAGACCGATGATGCCTTTGACGGCAAAGTCATCACACAATTGAAAACCCGAGCGCTCGGAGGCGACATGCATCGCCTCGACAATCCGACCAATGGAATCGGCCAGGGTGCCGTCCCAATCGAAAATCAGCAGCTTGTAATCAGAGGGGTGCACTCAGGCGCTCCACGGTCTTGGCCCACATTTCATCCACCGGCGCCTGCAACTTCAGCTCGCCGCCATCGGGCAGCGGCACGGTCAGCAGGTAGGCGTGCAGGAACAGGCGCTTACCGCCCAGATCACGAATCTCTTTGCTGAAATCGTCATCGCCGTACTTGGTATCACCGGCAATGCAATGCCCGGCGTGCAAGGTGTGGACGCGGATCTGGTGAGTGCGACCGGTGATCGGCTTGGCTTCGATCAGGGTGGCAAAGTCGCCGAAACGACGCAGGACCTTGAACACGGTCACCGACTCTTTGCCCTCCTCCTCGTCGACCTCGACCATGCGCTCACCGGAGCGCAGATTGCTCTTGCCCAGCGGCGCACGGACTTGCTTGATCGAGGCCGCCCAGTTACCGCGCACCAGCGCCATATAGCGTTTGTCGATGCCGTCGCCGCGCAAGGCCGTGTGCAAGTGACGCAACATGCTGCGTTTCTTGGCGATCATCAGCAGGCCGGAAGTATCACGGTCGAGCCGGTGAACCAGCTCCAATTCCTTGCAATCGGGACGCAACTGACGAAAGGCTTCGATCACGCCGTAAGTCAGGCCGCTGCCGCCATGAACCGCGATGCCGCAAGGCTTGTTGATCACGATCAGCGCCTTGTCTTCGAAGACAATCGAAGCTTCGAGGCGCTGGAGCAGGCCTTGTGCCAGCGGCACCGGTTCGTCGCGCTCAGGCACGCGAACCGGCGGCACGCGCACGATATCGCCCGCCTGCAGCTTGTATTCGGGCTTGATCCGACCTTTGTTCACTCGCACTTCGCCTTTACGCAAAATTCGGTAAATCAAGGTCTTGGGCACGCCTTTGAGCCGAGCGAGAAGGAAGTTATCAATACGTTGGCCGGCATATTCCGGCGAGACCTCCAGCAGTTGTACCGCTGGGGTCGAGGGGGCGGTAGTCGTCATGGCGGCGATGATAACAATTTTTTATGGAATTGAAGCACTTAATCATTGCTGCTATAGTCGCGAACGCCGCCAAAAGCGGCCTGGACAGCGGACTAACGGTCAAAAACCGGCCCTGACCAACGCAATTCACCAGGACGCGAGGCCGTCCTACGGGGCTTTCGCTACGTAACGGTGGAGTTTGCAGGTGTAACGAGCGCAGGTGACATGAGGCCTGAATCAAGCGGCAAAGCAGAGTTTTCACTCGCCTTGCGAGCCATATTCACGGCCAGTTCACAAAGTGCAGTCAGCTGCGAATGACCCCGAGCGAACGCTTCGGAAACAACGCCTAAATTAGCCATGATGCGTGACCTCCCCTTTCGGAGTTCACGGTAAATGCCAACCCGCTGCGGATTCTGCGCGCGGCAGCACCCGAATTATCAGGGATACGTGTAGGGTGGAGATGCACAACCGCTGGACTGTGTAGCAATAGGCTTTATCAAGACGCTTCATCTCGTCCACAGCCGCTGGTTGATTCCTCCTCCTGACTGAGTGCTTAAGTAGCCACAGCAAGCAGGACGCGTACGTCGCGACGCCGGCCCACATTGGCCGCCATCGCTAGACACTGGAGTGTCCAACCACACTCCTGACGCACCTGACACCGACCGTGAGAAGTCGTGTGTGCCGAACGCCGTTTCCGGCAGCCCGGAAACCGACGGTACTACATGAAAAGAATGCTGATTAACGCAACTCAACCCGAAGAGTTGCGTGTTGCACTGGTAGATGGCCAACGCCTCTACGACCTGGACATCGAATCCGGTGCACGCGAGCAGAAAAAGGCCAACATCTATAAAGGCCGGATTACTCGCATCGAACCAAGCCTTGAGGCTGCCTTTGTCGATTTCGGCTCCGAGCGCCACGGCTTCCTGCCCCTCAAAGAAATCTCCCGCGAATACTTCAAGAAAGCCCCCGAAGGCCGCGTCAACATCAAGGACGTCCTGACCGAAGGCCAGGAAGTCATCGTTCAGGTCGAAAAAGAAGAACGTGGCAACAAGGGCGCAGCCCTGACCACCTTCATCAGCCTCGCCGGTCGCTACCTCGTTCTGATGCCAAACAACCCGCGTGCCGGCGGTATCTCCCGTCGCATCGAAGGTGAAGAACGCAACGAGCTGCGTGAAGCCCTGAACGGCCTGGTAGCCCCGGCTGACATGGGTCTGATCGTGCGCACTGCCGGCCTTGGCCGCAGCAGCGAAGAAATGCAGTGGGACCTCGATTACCTGCTGCAACTGTGGACCGCTATTAAAGAAGCCTCGCTGGATCGCTCCGCGCCATTCCTGATCTACCAGGAAAGCAACGTGATCATCCGCGCCATCCGCGATTACCTGCGCCAGGACATCGGCGAAGTGCTGATCGACAGCGTTGAAGCCCAGGACGAAGCCCTGACCTTCATCCGCCAGGTGATGCCGCAGTACGCCAGCAAGATCAAGCTGTACGAAGACAGCGTTCCACTGTTCAACCGTTTCCAGATCGAAAGCCAGATCGAGACCGCTTTCCAGCGCGTCGTTGAACTGCCTTCCGGCGGCTCCATCGTCATCGATCCGACCGAAGCCCTGGTGTCCATCGACATCAACTCGGCGCGCGCCACCAAAGGCAGCGACATCGAAGAAACCGCCCTGCAGACCAACCTTGAAGCGGCCGAAGAAATCGCCCGTCAGTTGCGCTTGCGCGACATCGGCGGCCTGATCGTCATCGACTTCATCGACATGACCCCTGCCAAGAACCAGCGCGCCGTGGAAGAGAAAGTCCGCGAATGCCTGGAAGCCGACCGCGCTCGCGTGCAAGTCGGTCGCATCTCGCGCTTTGGCCTGCTGGAAATGTCCCGTCAGCGCCTGCGTCCATCGCTTGGCGAAAGCAGCGGCATCGTGTGCCCGCGTTGCAACGGCACCGGCATCATCCGTGACGTTGAATCGCTGTCGCTGGCGATCCTGCGCCTGATCGAAGAAGAAGCCCTGAAAGACCGCACCGCCGAAGTTCGCGCCCAAGTGCCGATCCCGGTGGCCGCGTTCCTGCTCAACGAAAAACGCAACTCGATCACCAAGATCGAACTGCGCACCCGTGCCCGCATCGTCATTCTGCCGAACGATCACCTCGAAACGCCGCACTTCGAAGTTCAGCGTCTGCGCGATGACAGCCCGGAAGCCCACATCAACCAGTCCAGCTACGAAATCGCTGCTGCCGCTGCCGAAGTGGAAGAAGTCCAGCCTGCCGCCGCGACCCGCACCCTGGTTCGCCAGGAAGCCGCGGTCAAGACGGCCCCGGCCCGCGCCAACGCTCCGGTTCCGACCGAAGTGGTCGCTCCTGCTCCGGTGGCTGCACCGGTTGCCGCGCCAGAGCCAAGCCTGTTCAAAGGCCTGGTGAAGTCGCTGGTCAGCCTGTTCGCCACCAAGGAAGAGCCAGCCGCTCCGGTTGTGGTTGAAAAACCAGCGACCAGCGAGCGCCCGGCCCGTAACGAAGAGCGTCGCAACGGTCGTCAGCAGAGCCGCAACCGTAACGGTCGCCGCGATGAAGAACGCAAGCCTCGTGAGGAACGTGCTCCGCGTGAAGAACGCGCACCCCGTGAGCCACGCGAAGAGCGTCAACCACGCGAAGCCCGTGAAGAGACCGCTACTCCGGTAGTCACTCGCGAAGAGCGCGCACCACGTGCCCCGCGTGAGGAACGTGCACCGCGCGCTCCACGTGAAGATCGCAAGCCACGTGGCGACCGCGAAGAGCGTCCGGTTCGTGAACTGCGCGAGCCACTGGATGCCGCACCTGCTGCGCCAGCCGCTGCCGTTGCTGCCACCACTGAAGAGCGTCCAGCCCGTCAGCCACGTGAAGAACGCGCGCCACGCCCACCGCGTGAAGAGCGTCAGCCACGTGCCGAGCAGGCTGTTGCCGCCGTCGCCGAAGAAGAACTGCTGACCAACGAAGAGCAACAGGAAGAAGGTCAGGAAGGCGCCGAGGGCGATCGTCCACGCCGCCGTTCCCGTGGCCAGCGTCGTCGCAGCAACCGTCGCGAGCGTCAACGTGATGCCAATGGCAACGTGATCGAAGGTTCGGAAGAATCCGAGTCCGCCGAAGGCGAAGCCAACGAAGCACCAAGCGCTGCCGATCTGGCCGCCGGCCTGGCTGTCACCGCAGCCGTTGCCAGCACCGTGATCAGCGCTCCGGCTGAAGCCCAGGCTCACGAGCAAGCCGAACGCGCCACTGCTGCCGTGCAGGAAACTGCTCCGGTAGAAACGCCGGTCGTTGAAGCGACTACCCCGGTAGAAGCAACAGCCGCTCCGGAAGTTGAAGTGGCGCCGGTTCGTGAAGCCCAGCCTGAAGTTCAAGCGGTTGCCGAGCCTGCGTTCGTCGCTGAACCAGTAGTCGTCGCCGAATCGGTTGTCGAAACGTCGACCGAAACCGTGACCGAAGCTGTCCGCGAAGTTCGTGAAGAACAAACTGCGTTCAATTGGGTTGCCGAGCCGGTAGCCGCCGAGCCAGTGGCCGAAGCGCCAGAGCCAGTCGCTGAAGCGCTGGTCGTTGAAGCTCCGGCCTCCGAGCCAGTGGTTGCCGCCGCCGAGCCTGCTCCAGCAGTTGAAGCCCCGGTCGTAGAAGCTCCGGTGGTTGCCGAAGTGGCTGCACCGGTCGTCGAAGCCGCTCCGGTCAGCGCCCTGACTGAAAATGGCCGTGCGCCGAACGACCCGCGTGAAGTGCGTCGCCGCAAGCGTGAAGCCGAGCGTCTGCAGAAAGAAGCCGAACTGGCTGCCGCTGCCGCACCGGTTGCTGCTGAAGTTGTCGAGGCAGCCCCTGCCCCGACTGCCGAAGTCGCTGCCGAACCGGTTGAATCGGTGATCGACGAAGCACCACGCTCCGTTCAGGAAGCGGTACAGCAACACGAACAAGCCCTGGAAAAAGAACACGAGCCTAAACCTCTCGTCTGATTCCATCGGCCACTAAAAAGCCCCGCTTGGTGATCCAGGCGGGGCTTTTTTTGTACAGGAAGCAAGGTTAAAAGATCGCAGCCTTCGGCAGCTCCTACGTTGAATGCGTTCTCCTGTAGGAGCTACCGAAGGCTGCGATCCTTTGATCTTTATCCAAACACTAGCTTCTCTGGCACATCAACGTCCCACAACACGCCGGGATCATTAACCACAACCTCAACCACCGTTGCTTGGGCAAACAACGGCTTGGCCCCACGATCTCCCGACAACCCCATCAACCTGGGACCAAAACTGCGTCCAAACCCAACGGGGTGCCCGAACTCGCCCCCGTGAACCGGCACGCTGATGCAATCGTCAGCAATACCCGCCACCACCCGCTCAATGCTCGACGGCAAAATGAACGGCATATCCCCCAGCACAATCAGCCAGCCACCCATCGACGCACAGGCCGATACCCCGGCGGCAATGCTGTCGCCCATGCCCGTGGATTCGATCAGCACGACTTCATAACCGTAAGCCTGAGCCATGCGAATCACCTGCGGGCGATCCTCGGTGGTGACCAGCACGCGCTTCTCAATCGAAGCGGGCAGATTCACCAACACCTGCTCAATCACCGAGCGCACGGCGCCGTCGCGACCGGCGCAGTCGGCCAGCAACTTGTCCTTTTCGGCACCCGCTACCTGTCGAAACCGACTGCCCTGCCCCGCCGCCAGCACGATGACACCGATGGGCTCACTCATGCGTCCTCCCGCAACGGCTTCTTCTGCTTCAGCTCAACGCCGTTCTTGATCGCCACTATCTCGGCCAGCAGCGACAAGGCGATTTCCGCCGGGGTGTGGCTGCCGATGTGCAGACCGATCGGGCCATGCAGCCGCTCGATGGCCTGCGCTGACAAGCCTAGCTGAGCCAGGTTGTCCCGGCGTTTCTGGCTGTTGACCCGCGAACCCAGCGCACCAACGTAAAACGCCTTGGAATCCAGCGCCGTGAGCAGTGCCATGTCATCCAGCCGGGGGTCGTGGGTCAGGGCAACGATAGCGGTGCGTTCGTCGGTCTGGATATTCAGCACCGCTTCGTCGGGCATGCCCGGCACGAAGCGGCCGTGTTGTTCTTCCCAGCCGTAGACGAACTCGGTGCGCGGATCACAGATCAGCACTTCGAAATCCAGCAACCGTGCCATTTCTGCGACATAGCGCGACAGTTGCCCGGCGCCGATCAGCAGCAAGCGCCAGCGCGGGCCGTAAATGGCGCGCAAGGTGTTGCCGTCAAAACTCAGCACATCGGTTTTGTTCGCCGATTGCAACACCACGTTACCGGACGCCAGATCCAGGGAACGGGCGACGATTTCATGGTTCTCACAACGCCCAAGCAACTCGGCGACCCATGCGGGATCACCGACTCGTTCCTCGGTCAGGCGCAAGGTGCCGCCGCAGGGCAAACCGAAACGCGCCGCTTCCTCACGAGTGATGCCGTAAGTGATCAATTGCACCGGCGGCCCATCGGCCGGGATACGACCGTCGTGCAGCCGTGCGATCAGATCATCCTCGACACAACCGCCCGACACCGAGCCAATCACCACGCCATCCTCACGCAAGGCCAGCATCGCGCCCGGCGCCCGGGGCGCGGTGCCCCAGGTCTGGACCACGCTGTACAGCACCACCCGCTGCCCCGCGCGACGCCATTCGAGCACGCTGCGCAGGACATTCAGATCGACGCTGTCCATCAGGCGCCTGCCTTCTGCCAGCCCTGCAACTGATAGCGAACCGGCAGGCTGCGGATACGTTGGCCGGTGGCGGCAAAGATTGCGTTGCACAAGGCTGGCGCTATCGGCGGCACGCCCGGCTCACCGACACCGCCCAACGGTACTTCGCCGGGTGGTGTGACCAAGTGCACGGCGACTTCTTTCGGCGCCAGGGACATGCGCGCGACCTCATACATGTGGAAGTTGTCCTGCTGAACCTTGCCGTCCTTGAAGCTGATTTCCCCGAGTACCGCGTTGCCCAGGCCCATGACGCAGGCGCCTTCGAACTGCGAGCGAATCCGCTCGGGATTGATCTGCGGGCCGCAATCCACGGCGATGTCAGCCTTGTGCACGATCAAGGTGCCGTCGTCTTTGACTTCGACTTCAATCACCGCCGCCACGTAGGTGACGAAGCTGTAATGCACCGCCAGCCCCAGGCCTCGGCCCTTTGGCAACTTGCGGCCCCAACCGGCGGCTTTGGCGGCAGTTTCCAGCACCGTGCGCATCCGCGCGGTGTCGATCGGATAACGCTCGGGGGATTCGCCGTAGTTCCACTCTTCACTCAAGGTCCGTGGATCGATCTGACGGTCCGGGCCGAGCAGTTTGATCTGGTACTTCAGCGGATCTTGCTTGGCCTTGTGGGCCAATTCATCAACGAAGGTCTGAATCGCGAACCCGTGGGGAATGTTCGACACCGAGCGATACCAGCCGACCCGGGTATGCACCGTCGCTTCCGGGTTTTCCAGGCGCACGTTGGGGATCGCATAAGCCATGTTGGTGAAACCCATGCCCAACTCGAACGCCGCTTCGTGATTCATCCCCGGCGCGAACAACGCAGTGATGCTCGGCGCGACGGTGCGGTGCAACCAGCCGGACGGCATGCCGTCCTTGTCGAGGCTGGCCTTCAGGTACTCGGCGGACACGGTGTGGAAGTAGGAACAGTGGATGTCGTCCTCACGGGTCCATTGCACCCGCACGGCTCTGCCGGGGAATTCCTTGGCGAGAATGGCCGCTTCAACGACGAAGTCCGGTTTGGACTTACGCCCGAAACCGCCGCCCAGCAACGTGACGTTGAACGTGACGTTATCGAACGGCAGGCCGAGGCGTTCGCTGATGCGCTCGCGGGTGACTTGCGGCGCCTGGCTCGGGGCCCAGGCTTCGCAGACGCCATCCTGGTAACGCGCGATGGCGACCATCGGCTCCATCGGCGACTGCGCCAGGTGCGGCAAATAGTAGGACGCTTCAAGGGTGCTGCCGGCGCTGGCCAGGGCCTTGTCGATGTCGCCGGTATTGCGCACGACTTTGCCGGGTTTAAGCGATGCCGCCTCCAGTTCCTTGCGGTAGGCAATCGAGTCGTAACTGGCGTTGGGGCCGTCGTCCCACTCGATGTTCAGCGCCTCACGGCCCTTGATCGCCGCCCAGGTATTGCTGGCCACCACGGCCACGCCACCCAGTGGCTGGAACTCGGACGGCAGCGGGCGGCTTTCGATCTGCAAGACTTTGATCACGCCCGGCACTTTCAGCGCCGCGCTGTCATCGAAGGATTTGACCTTGCCGCCGTACACCGCCGGCCGGGCAATGGTCGCGTAGAGCATGCCGTCGAAATGCACATCCGCCCCGTAGACCGCACGACCGTTGACGATGTCGGCACCGTCAATGGCGCGCACACCTTCCTTGCCGATGTAGCGAAATTCCGACGGCTGCTTGAGTCGCAGGCTGTCACGGGCCGGCACCGCCAGCGCACCCGCTGCGGCGGCCAATGCGCCGTAACCCAGTTCCCGACCGGAGGGCTGGTGGATGACTTTGTGCAGGTTCGCGTGGCATTCGCCGACCGGGACTTTCCACTGCTCGGCGGCGGCCTGTTCCAGCATGGTCCGGGCGGCGGCACCGCAACGGCGCATCGGTTCGTACCAATGCCGCATGCTGCGCGAGCCGTCGGTGTCCTGGTTGCCGAAGCGCACTTCATCACCCGGCGCCTGTTGCACCTTGACCAGCGCCCAATCGGCGTCGAGTTCATCGGCTACCACCATGCTCAGGCTGGTGCGTACGCCCTGGCCCATTTCCGAACGGTTGCAGACCACCGTCACCGTGCCGTCGGCGGCAATGCTGACATAGACCTTCGGATCGTCGATCCAGCCGTTGGGCATGCCATCAGCACCGAACTTCTTCGGTTTGTCTTCGGCGAACGCATCCTGCCAGCCCCAACTGGCGGCGAGTACCAGCGCACCGGTGGCGCCGACACCTTTGAGAAAACCGCGACGACTGAGGTTGCTCAGGGCGAAATCATTCGGGAGCTGGCTCATGCCTTGGACTCCTTCAAATGAGTGGCAGCCTGACGAATGGCGATTTTGATGCGGTTGTAGGTGCCGCAGCGGCAAATGTTGCCGACCATGGCTTCTTCGATCTGCTCGTCGCTGGGGTTGGGATTGGTCTTGAGCAGCGCGGTGGCGGACATGATTTGCCCGCCCTGGCAGAAACCGCATTGGGCCACGGCGGTGTCGAGCCAGGCTTGCTGGACGATCTGGCCGATCGGGTCGTTATGCAGATTGTCGATGGTGGTGACGTTTTGCCCGTTCACCGAACTGATGGGCGTGATGCACGCACGTGCCGGTTGGCCGTCGATATGGATCGTGCAGGCGCCACACAAGCCCAGGCCGCAGCCGAACTTGGTGCCGGGATGGCCGCCCGCCACATCGCGAATGGCCCACAGCAGCGGCATCTCGTCCGGCACATCCATTTTGTAGTCTTGACCGTTGAGCTTCAGGGTATTCATGGGCACGCCCGCATAGTGAATTCGGTTATGGGGTCGAGCAATCTGCCGCCGGGGGTTGGCGGTGGGTTCACGCAGATAGGCTCAGGCTAATCGGCTCTCTTACGCAAACGGCAACGTCTGCGTCGGGCCTTGGGTGGAGCAAATGCTTGCATCGTTAGCTGGCTAAGTTAACCCAGCATTAACAAAAAAGCCCTGCACATTTGAAGTGTGCAGGGCTTCGGGAATTCGCCTTGAAAGCGTAGCTTCAATAGCGGTTTGGCTCCATTTCCAGCTCGACGCTGAATCGTTGCGAAATGTCTTTCTGGATGCGTTGCGCCAGCGCCAGCAGTTGCAGACCGGTCGCGTTGCCGTAATTGACCAGCACCAGCGCCTGCAATTTATGCACGCCCGCATCGGCGTCGCGGAAACCTTTCCAGCCAGCCTTCTCAATCAGCCAGCCCGCCGCCAGTTTCATTTGCCCATCCGGTTGCGCGTAGGCCACCAGGTCCGGGTATTCACCCTTGAGCTGCGCCACCAGCGCCGCCGGCACCAACGGGTTTTTGAAGAAGCTGCCGGCATTGCCGAGCACCAACGGGTCCGGGAGTTTTTCGCTGCGGATGCTGCAAATCGCCTGGCTGACATCGGTCGGCGTCGGCTGGTCGATGCCCTGTTCGGTCAGACGCTGACGCACCGGGCCGTATTCCAGATGCAGGTGCGCGGTACGGTTTAGGGTGAACCGGACCCGCAGGATCAACCAACGCCCCGGCTGCTGTTTGAACAGGCTGTCACGGTAGGCGAAATTGCATTCGTCCAGGGTGAAGTCGCGCAACTCGCCGGTCTGGCGATCCAGCGCGGTGAGGCCGGCGAACACATCCTTGATCTCGACGCCGTAAGCGCCGATGTTCTGCATCGGTGCCGCGCCGACAGTACCGGGGATCAGGCTGAGGTTTTCCAGTCCCGACAAACCCTGAGCCAAGGTGTGTTGCACGAACGGATGCCAAGGCTCGCCGGCCTCGGCTTCGATCACCACCTGGCTGCCGTCATCGCTCAATACGCGGATGCCGCGTGTAGCCATGCGCAGCACCAGCGCCTGGATATCTGCGGTCAGCAGCAAGTTGCTGCCACCACCGATCACCAGCAGCGGCACGTCATGTTGCACGGCATAAGCCAACGCTTCACGCACCTCGGCATCGCTGTGGGCTTCGGCGAACAGTTGCGCCTGCACGTCTACGCCAAAACTGTTGAACGGCTTGAGGGAAACGCCGGGGTGTACCTGCAGACTCATAACCGTCCCTTTAACTCAATCACCAGCAGATCGCTGGCGCGTTCGATCAAATCCAGCACCTGCTCAAAGCCTTGGTCGCCGTCGTAGTACGGGTCCGGCACTTCATCGGTTTCCGATTCGTAACGGCGCAGGAACAAGTCCAGCTCAGCCTTGCCCGTGGCCGGTTGCAGGGCCTTGAGGTTGCGAAGGTTGCTGTTGTCCATGGCCAGGATCAGGTCATAAGTGGCGAAATCCGCACGGCTGACTTGCTGGGCGCGCTGGGCCGACAAGTCGTAACCGCGCCGTTTGGCCGCAGCCTGGCTGCGCTTGTCCGGGGCTTTGCCGACGTGCCAGTCGCCAGTGCCAGCAGAGGCCACTTCAACTTGATCCGCCAGCCCCGCCTCGCGCAGTTTGTGCCGCAGCACGCCTTCCGCCGTGGGCGAACGGCAAATGTTGCCCAGGCAGACGAACAGAACCCGCATCAGGCCTCCAGCAGGCGACGAACGCGCTCAAGGTCTTCGACGGTATCGACACCGGTTGGCGGCGCGATCAACGCGTCGGCGACGTGAATCCGCACGCCGTGCCACAGGGCTCGCAGTTGTTCCAGGGATTCGGTGTTTTCCAGCCAGCACGGTCCCCAACTGACGAAGTCATGCAGGAAACCGGCGCGATAGGCATAGATGCCGATGTGGCGACGGTACGGCACGCTTTCCGGCAACTGGTCGCGGTTCTTGGCGAACGCGTCCCGAGCCCACGGCAGCGTGGCGCGGCTGAAGGTCAGCGCCAGGCCATTGAGGTCACTGACAACCTTGACCACGTTCGGGTTGAACAGGGTTGCCACATCTTCGATCGGCTCGGCCAGGGTGGCCATGCGTGCTTCGGTGTGGGCGGCCAGGTTGGCGGCGACCTGATCGATCACACTCGGCGGGATCAGCGGCTCGTCACCCTGGACGTTGACCACGATGGCGTCAGGCGTCAGGCCCAGTTTCGCGGCAACTTCGGCCAGGCGATCAGTGCCGGAATTGTGGTCTTCACGGGTTAGCACCACTTCGGCGCCGAAGCCTTTGCAGGCCTCGACGATGCGTGCGTCGTCAGTGGCGACCACCACGCGTTGGGCACTGCTTTTGCTCGCCTGCTCCCAGACGTGCTGGATCATCGGCTTGCCGGCGATCAGCAGCAACGGTTTGCCCGGCAGGCGGGTAGAGGCGTAACGCGATGGAATAACAACGGTAAAGGCTGTGGTCATTTATCCAGGCGCTCGTCGGTGGTCAGGGTGCGGGCTTCGGTTTCGAGCATCACCGGGATGCCGTCACGAATCGGATAGGCCAGGCCAGCGCCCTTGCTGATCAACTCGGTCTTGTCGGCACTGAGCTTGAGCGGGCCTTTGCAGACCGGGCAAGCGAGGATATCGAGCAATTTGGTGTCCATGAGCATTCCCTGGATAAAAACGGTTTTAAGGCAAAAGACGATTCGGCAACAGGCGCATCAACTGCGTATCGAACCAGGCCACGAAGGCCGGCGACGGCACAGCATCGACCGCCAGGTACCACCAGTCGGCGGCGGCAAAGGCACGGCACTTCACCGCGTCCTTTTCGGTCATCACCAATGGCAATGACGGCGTGAAACTCAAGGCCTGCACGCTGTATTCGGCGTGGTCGGCAAACCCGTGGGGTACTGGCCGCCAGTGTAGCGTTTCGAGGGTGGTGAAGAAACGCTGGGGATTGCCGATGCCGGCCACGGCGTGCAGCGCCTGGCCCGGCGGAAAATGGTCGAGGGGGCGACGTTCGCCGGTTTTCAGATTGATCAGTGAAGTCGGTTGCAACTGGAAAGCAAAACCATCGTCGCGATCACTGGCAGCGCCGTTGTAGAGCACCGCATCAACGCTTTGCAGACGCTCGACCGGTTCGCGCAACGGCCCGGCCGGCAGACAACGTTTATTGCCCAGGCCACGGGCGGCGTCGATCAGCACCAGCTCAAGGTTCCGGGCCAGTCGATAGTGCTGCATGCCGTCGTCGGACAGGATCAGGTCCAGCGGCTCACTGGCCAACAAGGCTTTGACGGCGCTGCTGCGATCCGGATCGATCATCAACGGCACGCCGGTGCGCTGAACGATCAACAGCGGTTCGTCGCCGGCGACGTCGGCACCTTGATCGGCCTCGACCCGCCACGGCAATTGCGGCGGCTTGGCGCCGTAACCACGGCTGACCACGCCCACGCGCAAGCCAACCCGCTGGCAGTGCTCGATCATCCACAGGATCAGCGGTGTCTTGCCGGTTCCGCCGACGGTGATGTTACCCACGACGATCAGCGGCACTGGTGGCTGGTAGATTTCGCCCTCGCCCGCCAAAAAGCGTTCGCGCTTGGCGTTAACCACCCGCCGATACAGCCATTCCAGCGGCTGCAACAGCTTCAGGGCCGGATGACCTTCGTACCACGCTGCGAGCAATCGATCGGACATGGCCATCAGTGCGCCGGCGCTGCCTCGACGGTGGTCATGCGCAAACGGCTGAAGCCGAGCTTGCCGGCAGCGTCCATCGCGGTGATAACCGACTGATGTTGAGTCTTGCCGTCGGCGCTGATGGACAGCGGCATATTGGTGTCGCCGTTGGATTCCTTCTGCAAGGCGTCCATCAGGCTGGCCAGGTCATTCTTGGGCAACAACTGGTTGTTCACCGAGAACACGCCTTCGGCGCTGATGGCGATGTCCAGTTGCTTGAGCTGCTGGTCTTCGGCCGGCGAGCCGCTGACCGCTTCCGGCAGCTCGACGCGCAACAGGGTTTCCCGGGTAAAGGTGGTGGTCACAACGAAAAACAGCAGCAGGACAAATACCACGTCGATCAGCGACACGAGATTGATGTCCACGTTCTCCCGTTGCTTGCGGCGGAATTTCACGCTTTGCCCTCAGCCAGGTCCACATCACGGTCGCCCTGCACCACCTCAACCAGCTTGATGGCTTCCTGCTCCATCCCCACCACCAGCTCATCGATGCGCCGTTGCAGGAACCGGTGGAAGAATACCGACGGGATACCGACGATCAGGCCCGAAGCCGTGGTGATCAAGGCTTTGGAGATACCGCCGGCCAGCACGGCGGCGTTGGTGGTCATGCCCGTGCCCATGAACGAACTGAAGATATCGATCATGCCCAGCACCGTCCCCAGCAACCCGAGCAACGGGGCCATGGCGGCGATGGTGCCCAGCGCATTGATGTAGCGCTCCAGCTCGTGGATCACCCGGGCGGCGGCTTCTTCAATGCACTCTTTCATGATCTCGCGACCATGTTTGGAGTTGGCCAGGCCGGCGGCCAGGATCTCGCCCAACGGCGAGTTGGCGCGCAGTTCCTTGAGCTTCTCTTTATTCAGTTGTTTGTCTTTGATCCAGACCCAGACCTGCCCGAGCAAATGCTCCGGGGTCACTCGGCTGGCACGCAGGGTCCACAGACGCTCGGCAACGATCGCCATGGCCGCGATGGAACTCAGAATGATCGGCAGCATCATCCAGCCGCCGGATTTGACCAATTCCCACACAGTGACAGTCCCCTCGAAAAAGTGCGCCACTCTAACATAGGGGGTCGGCGCACCGAAGACTGTGATGTCGCATCCCGTCCGGCTTTCATAACGCATGGTTATTGGCTGACCGCCGGTGAATCGCGCCAGAAGCGCCGTTCTTGACGCATCGTACGGGCTGGCTTGAAGCGGCCGAGTTGCAGACGGACGGCACCGTGCTCGGCGCTGTCGTAGATCTGCAGGCCGCGTTTTCGGTAGCGCGCCATGACCGTGGGATGTGGGTGACCGAAGGAGTTGCCGTGGCCCCGTGAGATCAGCACGGCTTTGGGTTGCAACGCGTTGAGCAGCGCCATCGAGGATGAACTGCGACTGCCGTGGTGCGGCGACTGCAACCAGTCGGTGGTTACCGCCAATGGGCTGTCCAGCAATGCGCGCTCGGCGTGGGTATCGATGTCGCCGGTCAGCAGCAGCCGCTCGCCATTGGCTTCGATCTGCATCACGCAGGATTTCTGATTGCTTTCACGCGCCGATGGCCATTGCCAGAGCTGAAAACGGACGCCATCCCACGTCCACTGCTCGCCGCTGGCGCAACCTTCGGCTTGCAATTCAACCGGCAAGGCCAGTGGATCGCCACTGAGCACCCGCGTCACCGGCAGCGCGTTGGCCACGGCGCGCGCACCGCCGGCATGGTCGGCGTCGGCGTGGCTGAGCAGCATCAGGTCCAGTGCGCTCACCCCCAGTTTGCGCAAGGACGGCACCACCACTCGCGCCCCAAGGTCAAAATCGCCGAAACGCGGGCCGGCGTCATACAGCAACGAGTGATGGCGAGTGCGCACCAGAATGGCCAGCCCTTGGCCGACATCCAATTGCCAGATCTCGGCCTCGCCTTCGGGCACGTCATTGCGCGGTGGAAAGACCAGCAGCAACAACATCGGCCAACCCAACGGACGCAACGGCACGCCTCGGGGCATTAATAGTAGAAAAGCCCCCAGTGCGCCGATGGCCCACGTCCACAGCGGCATCGCCACCGGCACCCACGCGGGCAATTGGCCGGCCATCAACGCCAGACCTTTGAACAGCAAGTCGATCAGCCCTCCGGCCAACCACAGCAAGCCTTCCCCCACGTAAGGCACCGCCAGCAACAACGTCCCGAGCAAGGCTGGCGGCAACACCAATAGACTGATCCAGGGCACCGCCAGCAGATTGACCAGCGGCCCGCTGACACTGATGGGTAATCCCAACACCAGCAGCAACGGACACAAGCCAATCGCGATCAGCCATTGGGCGCGAGTCCAGGTTTGCCACCAGCGCCAGGGGCCGAGCCGGCCGCCAAAGGTGAAAATCAGCACCGCCACCGCCGCAAAGGACAGCCAGAAACCCGGTTGCAGACTCGCCAACGGGTCCAGCAGCAGGACACCACTGAGCGCCAGCAACAGCGGCCACCAGGCGCCGAGGTGACGAAAGCGCAGCCGCCACAACAGCACCAGGCCAATCATCACGCAGGCCCGCCGCACCGGCACCTCGAACCCGGCCAGCAACCCATAGACGAGAGCGGCGGCAAACGCCAGACCACACGCCCACGGCAGCCAGGGCAAGCGTCCGGGCCACAGGCCATAACGGGCCAGCCCGGCGATCAGCCAATACACCACGCCGGCGAGCAAACCGATGTGCTGCCCGGAAATCACCAACAGGTGCACGGTGCCGGTGTCTTGCAGCACCTGCCAGTCCTCGCGACTCAGCCCGCCGCCATCGCCCAGCACCAACGCCGCCAATGCTCCGGCTCTCCCTTGGGCATCAACGTTGAGCATGCGCTGGCGGATACCGTCGCGCCAGGCCCATCGCGCCGGGGACAGGCGTTGGCCAGCCTTGACCGTGCCGGTAGCGCCAATGCCCTGGGCCAGCAACCAGGCGTCGTAATCGAAGGCGTGAGGATTGAGCAACCCGGTTGGTCGCTTCAGTTTCACCGCCAGGCGCCAGCGTTCGCCGCTGTTGACCGGCGGCCCGTCGAACCACGCCAGCCGCATCAAGGAAGGCACCGGGCCATGGCGCGAGCGCGCTTCCGCCAATTCGAAACGCACCACTGCGTCGTTGTTTTGCGGCAATCCCGTGACCCGCCCTTCGACCCAACGCGTTTCGCCGTCCAGGTTCACCGACAAGCGATCATCCAGCGCCAACTGCGCCTGCCAGCAGGCCCAACTGAAGCCGAACAGAAAAAACGCCAGTGGATACGTGCGAAACGGCAGCAGCATTAACCCCGTGACCGGCAACAACAGCCATAACCAGACCGGCGGTAACACCGGCAAAAAACGCAGCGCCAACAATCCGAGCGCCAGCGCCACCATCCCTGTGCGCATAAGCCCGTCCTTGAGAGTCCCCTCCACTAGGCATAGTCGGCGCGGCGCAGGGGCGTCGTTATTAATTGTCACAAAGTCTGAATGGGCGGCTAATAGAATCCAGACATACTTGCCGCCTGAACCGACCGAGAAGCCTTATGCCCCGGCGCTTATTCAAACGCTACATGCCAGACCCGACCAGCATCAGGGAACACAAATCCTTACGCTTTCTCGGCACGCTGCTGCATGACCCCAACCTTTGGCACCTCAACCGCCATTCGGTGGCGCGGGCGATGGCCGTCGGTCTGTTCGCGGCGTTCCTGCCTATTCCACTGCAAATGCTCCTCGCCGCCTTCCTGGCGATCATGGTTCGCGGCAACATGCCGATTGCGGTGAGCCTGGTCTGGCTGACCAACCCAATCACCATGCCCGCCGTGTTCTTCTGCACCTACCAGACCGGCGCCTGGCTGATGGATGTGCCGGCGCGCTCACTGCCGGATGAGTTGACCTGGGAATGGATCAGCGGTGAGCTTTCGACGTTGTGGCAGCCGTTTTTGCTTGGCTCGGTGGTGACCGGGCTGGTGCTTGGGGCGCTGGCCTATTGCCTGACGATGATGTACTGGCGGTGGTGGGTGGCGCGGCAATGGACGCGGCGCAAGAAAAACCGGATGTGAGAATGCAAAACGGCCTCCATTTTTGGAGGCCGTTTTTTTATGAGGTGTCTGGGCTGACGCCTTCTCGGGCAAGCCTCGCGCCTACAAGAGCACCACCGTACCGGTAGGAGCAAAGCTTGCTCGCGAATGAAGCGACTCGGTCTGCGATCAGGTACGCATCCCGCGCCCACTCACCAGCAACCGCGCACAACCGACGTACAACACCACGGTCGCCACCAGCATGAAGGTAATCGCCACGCTGATCTTGATGTCCGAAACCCCAAGAATGCCGTAGCGGAACGCGTTGACCATGTGCAGCACCGGGTTGGCCAGGGACACGGTCTGCCAGAACGGTGGCAGCAAGGAGATCGAGTAGAACACCCCGCCCAGGTAGGTCAGCGGCGTCAGCACGAAGGTCGGGATGATCGAGATGTCATCGAAGTTGCGTGCAAACACCGCGTTGATGAAGCCCAGCAACGAGAAGATCGTCGCCGTCAGCACCACCACCAGAACGGTCACGCCCAGGTGGTGCACCTGCAAATCGGTGAAAAACATCGACAGGATGGTCACGATGACCCCGACCATCAACCCGCGCAGCACGCCGCCCAGGGTGTAGCCGATCAGAATCGTATGGGGCGACACCGGCGAAACCATCAATTCCTCGATGGAGCGCTGGAACTTGCTGCCGAAGAAACTCGACACCACGTTGCCGTAGGAGTTGGTGATCACCGACATCATGATCAGCCCCGGCACGATGTACTCCATGTACGTGAAGCCACCCATGCCGCCGATCTGTTTGCCGATCAGGTTGCCGAAGATCACGAAGTACAAAACCATGGTGATCGCTGGCGGCAGCAGCGTCTGCGGCCAGATCCGGGTAAAGCGCCGGACCTCACGGTAAACGATGGTATTGAGGGCGACGAGGTTGGGTTGCAGCTCGGAACTCATACCGCCACCTTCGACAGATTTTTCTCCACCAAGGACACGAACAACTCCTCAAGGCGATTGGTTTTGTTACGCAGGCTCGACACTTCGATGTTCTGCTGCGCCAACTGGGTAAACAGCGCGGTAATGCCCATGGCCTTGTCCACCTGGACTTCCAGGGTATGGCCGTCGAGCAATTTGGTCGGGTAGCCAAGCAACTGCGGCACCACGTTCAGGGTGTTCTTGATGTCGAGCAGGAAGGTCTCCACATGCAGTTGGCTGAGCAACTGCTTCATGCTGGTGTTCTCGACGATGGTGCCGTGGTCGATGATCCCGATGTTGCGGCACAACTGCTCAGCCTCTTCCAGGTAATGGGTGGTGAGGATGATGGTGATGCCTTTCTGGTTCAGTTCGGTGAGGAAGGTCCACATCGAACGACGCAGCTCGATGTCCACCCCCGCCGTCGGTTCGTCGAGGATCAGCAGGCGTGGTTCGTGAACCAGCGCACGGGCGATCATCAGGCGCCGCTTCATGCCGCCGGACAGGGAGCGCGACGGCACATCGCGCTTGTCCCACAGGCCCAGTTGCGTCAGGTATTGCTCGGCGCGTTCCTTGGCGATTTTCGGCGGGATGCCGTAGTAACCGGCCTGGGTCACGACGATGTCGAAGGTTTTTTCGAACTGGTTGAAGTTGAATTCCTGGGGCACCACGCCGATGGAGCGCTTGAGCTGCGCAGGATTCTTGTCCAGGTCATGACCGAAGATATTCACCGTGCCGCTGGTCTTGTTCACCAGGGTGGAGAGAATGCCGATGGTCGTGGATTTGCCGGCGCCGTTGGGGCCGAGCAAGGCGAAAAAGTCACCTTCGGCGACATCCAGATCGATACCACTCAAGGCCTGGAAACCGTTGCCGTAGGTTTTGGTTAGCTGCCGGATGGACAGAGCGGAACTCATATCGGGATACGCACCAAGAAGGGAAGAAAAAGATAAGTAAGGGCGGGCGGCGACTAATACAACCACGGCGCACGAGCGCAATGGTGCGTGTCGCCGCCCGACAAGTACAGTCAAGTGTGTCGATAGTGAGTATTAAGTCAACGCGGTCATGACTGCTTTCTGATACGCCGGACGCTGTTTCAATCGTGCGTACCAGGCCTCCAGATGAGGCTGTGGCGCGCGCTCGATCGGCATCTCGAACCAGGCATAAATGAAACTGCCCAAGGGGATGTCGCCCATGCCGATCTCATTGCCAGACAGGTACGGTGTGCTCGCCAGCGCCTGATCGGCCATCGACAGCAAACCTTCGCACTCCTTGATTGCAGCGTGGATGGCAGGCCAGTCCTGCTGATCTTCCGGGGTGCGCAACACGCCCCAGAACACGGTGCGGAACGGGCCGGCAAAACTGGAAGTGGTCCAGTCCATCCATTTATCGGCGGTGGCGCGGGCCTGCAGGTCTTCGGGATACCACGCGGTGTTGCCCGCATGGCGAGCCAGCAGGTAACGCACGATGGCGTTGGATTCCCACAGCACAAAACCGTTGTCCTGGATCACCGGCACGCGGCCATTGGGATTCATCGCGCGGTACTCCGGCGTGTCCACTACGCCAAACGCGCCGCCGGCATCGATGGCTTCATAGGCCAGGCCCAATTCCTCGGCGGCCCACAACGGCTTCCTGACATTCGACGAGTTTTTCCGACCCCAGATCTTCAGCATGACCGCCTCTTTTTGGATGAATGCGCAGGCAGCATACGCCGGATCAGGCGCGACTCAAATCGCTCTGCATGTCGCCCAGCAGTACCGGCAGTTGCTCGCCGAACAGATGCGGATAGCATTTTTCCAGGTGCTGGAAAAAGAACGCTTCAGGCACGTCGGTGAACTGACCGTGGTCAACCACATACTCCATCAACTTCTCGCCAGCGCGGTTGAACGGGTGGAATACGCTGTCGTTGAGCCCGTCGAATTCCAGCGGCGCGACATTGAACAATTCGCACAAACCCTGATTGAACGCCGGCGTGGCTTTGACCCAGCGCCCGTTCAAATACAACTCGGTGTAGCCGTGCATGGCGAACACGTCGCTCTTAAGCAGTTCGAGTAGACGCGGGGTCGACAAATGATTGCGCACATCCGCCAGGCCAATGCGCGCGGGAATCCCGCAATGCCGGGCGCACCCGGCCAGCAGCGTGGCTTTGGGCACGCAATAACTCTCGCCAGTCGCCAAGGCGTAACTGCCGCGCAAGGTGTCTGGGTCGCGGCTGAAGGTGTAGGGGTTGTAGCGCACCGCCTCGCGCACGGCGTAATAGAGATGGATCGCTTGCTCGACCGGATCACGACTGACGCCGCGATGTTTTTCCGCGAACTCCACCACCGAAGGGTGGTCACTATCGATGAAGCGGCCGCTGCTCAGATACTCGTGCATGAGGACGATCTCCTGGGGGAGCCTCGAGTCTAGCGACACCTTCAGCACAGAGATAACGACGATTCGGCCAAACATGGGCGCTTTGCTGCTCGCCCTACGAACGATTTCGGAGGCCTGTTGCCCACAGGTCTTACAAAAACCATCCAAGGTTTCCCACGATTTCAATCACCTTGCTCTGACCACCCTGTTTTACGGATGCCGTCTAAGCTCTGAAGGTTGGTTTTGCCCTGGCTTCACGGAGGATTAAATATGCTGTTGTTGTGGATACTGGTTCTGATCGTCGGAATTGCCTATTTGGCCCACCGCCGCATCGCCCCGCTGCCTGCTTTGAGCATCGTCGCGGTCTATGTGGTGGCGATGGGTGCCTTCAGCCATGCGCCGGGCTGGTTGCTGCTTATTCTCTGGGTAGTGATCGCGGCAGTCGCGGCGCCTTTGTTGCTGCCTGACCTGCGCCGCAAATACTTCAGCGCGCCGCTGTTCAGTTGGTTCCAGAAAACCCTGCCGCCGATGTCGCAAACCGAACGCGACGCCATTGATGCCGGCACGGTCTGGTGGGATGGCGAGCTGTTCAGCGGTCGTCCGGACTGGAACAAACTGCTGTCCTATCCGAAAGCGCAACTGAGCGAAGAGGAACAGGCCTTTATCGACGGCCCGACCGAAGAACTCTGCGCCATGGTCAGCGACTGGCAGATCGGTCAGGACATGGACCTGCCGCTTGCAGCCTGGACCCACATCAAGGAACACGGTTTCTTCGCGCTGATCATTCCCAAGGAATTCGGCGGCAAAGGTTTCTCGGCCTACGCCCACTCCCAGGTCGCGATGAAACTGGCGACCCGCAGCGGCGACCTCGCCTCCACCGTAATGGTGCCCAACTCCCTCGGCCCGGCCGAACTGTTGCTGCATTACGGCACCGACGAACAACGCAACCATTACCTGCCACGGCTGGCCCGGGGCGATGACATTCCGTGCTTTGCGTTGACCGGTCCTTTGGCCGGTTCTGACGCTGGCGCGATGCCCGACACCGGCGTCATCTGCAAAGGCGAGTGGGAAGGCAAGGAAACCCTGGGCCTGCGCCTGAACTGGGAAAAGCGCTACATCACCCTCGGCCCGGTGGCCACCCTGCTTGGCTTGGCCTTCAAGGCTTACGACCCGGATCACTTGCTGGGCGACAAGGAAGACCTGGGCATCAGCCTGGCGCTGATCCCCACCGACACAGCCGGCGTTGAAATCGGCCGCCGTCACCTGCCTCTCGGCGCGGCGTTCATGAACGGCCCGAACTCCGGCAAGGACGTGTTCATCCCGCTGGACTTCCTCATCGGCGGCCAGGAAATGCTCGGCAAGGGCTGGATGATGCTGATGAACTGCCTGTCCGTGGGCCGTTCGATTTCCCTGCCGGCAGTCGGCACCGGCGCAGCCAAATTCACTAGTTTGGTCACCGGCCAATATGCGCAAGTACGTGAGCAATTCAACGTGCCACTGTCGGCGTTCGAAGGGATTCAGGAAGCCATGGCCCGCATCGGCGGCAACGCCTGGATGATGGACGCCGCCCGGATGCTGACCGCCAACGCGGTGGACCTGGGCGAGAAGCCGTCGGTGCTGTCGGCGATTCTCAAATATCACCTCACCGAACGCGGCCGCGAATGCATCAGCCACGCCATGGACGTACATGGCGGCAAGGCAATCATCATGGGGCCGAACAACTACCTGGGCCGCAGTTGGAACGGCGCGCCGATCTTCATCACCGTGGAAGGCGCGAACATTCTCTCGCGCAACCTGATGATCTTCGGCCAAGGCGCGATTCGCTGCCATCCGTTCGTACTCAAGGAAATGGCCCTCGCCGGTCGTGAGGACAAGGATCAGGCACTCAACGAATTCGATGGCCTGCTGCTCAAGCACATCGGTTTTGCGGTGAGCAACGCCGCCAGTACGCTGGTGTTGAACCTCGGTTTTGGTCACTTCGAACACGCGCCGGGCAACAAACTCAGCCAGGGTTATTTCCGCGCACTCAACCGTCAGGCTGCCGCGTTCGCCATGCTTGCCGACCTCAGCATGATGTTGCTGGGCGGTGAGTTGAAGCGCCGCGAACGCCTGTCGGCACGCCTGGGCGATGTGCTCAGCAACATGTATTTGGCTTCTGCCGCGCTCAAGCGTTATCACGATCTCGATTCACCTGACCATATGGCGCCGCTGTTTATCTGGGCCATGGAAGAGAGCCTTGGTCAGTCAGAACGTGCGCTGGATGAGCTGCTGACCAACTTCCCGAACAAGGTACTGGGTTGCCTGCTGCGGGTGATCGTGTTCCCGTTCGGTCGTCGCCACAAAGGGCCGTCGGACAAACTCGGTGCCGAAGTCGCGGCAGTGATTGGCCGGGCCAAAGGCGACCCGACCCTCGAAGAGTTGCTCGGCGGTTGCTACCGTCCGCAATCGGCCGATGACGCCGTCGGCGCACTGCAACATGCGTGCAACCTGCTGAGCGCAGCGCAACCGCTTCAGAAAAAGCTGCATGTGGCGCTCAAGAGCGGTCAGGTCAAACCGGCTGCCGGCGAACACGCCATCGACGCCGCGCTGGAGGCCGGGGTGTTGCAACCGGGTGAAGCGCAGACCCTGCGTGACGCCGAAGTGGCGCGACGCAAGGTGATCGATGTCGATGATTTCGACAAAGAGCAGTTGGCGCTGGCCGAAGGAAAGGTCCGCTGATCCATGTTCCTGTAAAAAAGGGCGCTGGAGCTTTATA
Source organism: Janthinobacterium sp. LPB2021202312-11-4 (assembly GCF_037049705.1). NCBI lineage: Bacteria > Pseudomonadati > Pseudomonadota > Betaproteobacteria > Burkholderiales > Oxalobacteraceae > Janthinobacterium > Janthinobacterium sp. LPB2021202312-11-4. The sequence goes on from NZ_JBAGKV010000009.1 coordinate 129,491, forward strand.
CTCCCGCGCCCGTTTTGCTCTTGAGGACTTATCTCGTGTCCAATGTCGTTGCCGACCATCTCGTCTTGCTTGACCACTTGCGCAGCATCCTGGTCGCCGTAGGTGAGGCCGAACAGGTTCCCGAAGAAAGCCATGCCTTGTTCCTGGAGCGCTTCGACGAATTGCGTGCGTTGCTGCCGGTCGATCCGATCGAAAGCCAATACCTGGGCCAGGACATCCTGTGCCAGGTCATCACCCGTTACCCGCAAATCGCTCACCTGGTGCCGCGCGACCTGCTCTGGTACTTCGCTGGCGACTGCCTGCACTACATGCCCGATGACGAAATCGATTTGTATCAGGCGCTGGAAGAACGTCGTTTCGAAGCTGAACAGAACGACGAACCCTTCGACTGGAACCAGGAAAAGCAGTTGCTGGCGATGTCGCAAGACGACAGCAAGCACTGATTCCGGATCAGTAAAACGAAAGGCCCGCATGGAGATCATGCGGGCCTTTTTATATTTTGAAGGTCAAAAGATCGCAGCCTTCGGCAGCACCTACATTTGAAATGCGATCCCCCTGTAGGAGCTGCCGAAGGCTGCGATCTTTTGATCTTTGCTTCAAACCAAGCCATCACGCTCAGGCAACTCATACTCCAGGGCGACCTTGCCTGACGCACCGGATTTACCCGGCTTACTCAGCGTCGGCTCCTTCTCCAGGCATTCCACCAGATAGTCGATAAACACCCGAAGCTTGGGCGGCAGATAACGCGTCGGCGAATGCAACAGCCAGGCACCGCCGTGATAGGAAGCGAGGAAAGTCCAGTCCGGCAGCACCTGCACAATCAGCCCCTGTTCCAGGGCATGGCGAGCAGTGAAATACGGCAAGCTGCCAATGCCAATATGCTGCAACACCGCGCCCAATCGCACGCCGGTGTGATTGGCGGCGTATCGCCCACGCACGCCGACGGTCACGGCTTTGGTGCCCTTCTTGAATTTCCAGCGGGCATCGCTCGGGGTTTCGCCCAGGTAAATGCAGCTGTGATTGAGCAAGTCGTGGGGATGGGTCGGCGTACCGTGTTCAGCCAGGTACTGCGGCGTGGCGCAGAGCAAATGGTCGATGGTCAGCAATTGGCGTCCGACCAGGCCGGCCGGTGGGCGATCGGTGATACGGATCGCCAGGTCGACGTTGTCATCGATCAAATCCACCTGCCGATCTTCGAGCAACAGCTCCACGTCCACTTTGGGATAACGCCGCAGAAATTCCGGCATATGCGGGTGAATCACAAATCGCCCCACGGCTTTGGGCACGCTGACCCGCACCAGCCCTTCGGCTTCATGGGTGAACTGACCGCTGATTTCCATCACCGACTTGGCCGCGCTGACCATTTCCTGGCAACGCTTGAACACCTCTTCGCCGCCATCGCTCAACCGCAGCTTGCGCGTCGTGCGTTGCAGCAACCGGGTGGCCAGGGCCTTTTCCAGGCGCGAGATGCTGCGACTGACCGCCGAGGGTGACGAACCGAGCTGACGTGCCGCTTCTGAAAAGCTGCCGGTCTCGACAACCTTGACGAAAATCGCCATTTCGCCCAGCAGCGGCAGCGGTAGATTTATGCTCACAGCGCAACAGTCCTTTGATGTTTGAACGGATTATCACGCAATTCCATGGTTCATATAATAAAAATAGAAACTTTAATAAGGGCATGGAATATGACGCTTCGCCTCTTTTTCCATAGTGATGACCTTAAGGCCAATGTGGAAGTCCTGGATTGCACGCCCCACGAGCATGAATTCGCGGTCGTTTTGCGCGCCACCCTGTTTCACCCCCAGGGCGGTGGCCAGCCCTGCGATACCGGCTGGATCGGCGAAAGCCAGGTGCTGCGGGTAGTCCAGGACCCGGACCGGATCATCCATTACGTCGATCAACCGGTAAAACTCGGCATGACGCAAATCCGCGTCGATGAACAACGCCGCCAATTCAACACCCGCATGCACTCGGCCGGCCATCTGATCGGCCACTTCGTTCAAGCCCTGGGCTGGATGCCGATCAAGGCCCACCACTGGCCAGACGAGGGTCGGGTGCAATTCAAACCGAGCGATGCCGCAGAGGAAATCGACCCGACGATCCTTGAGAACGGCATCGCCCAATGGATCACTCAAGACCTGCCGCGCCTGACCTCACTACGCGAAGGCGCCCGGGAAATCGGTTTCGGTGATTTGCCCGCGTTCGGTTGCGGCGGCACCCATGTACGTAGCCTGAAGGATTTGGGCACAGTCACGATCGCCTCCCTTTCATTGAAGAAGGGAACGTTGTCCGTCCACTACCACGTGGATTGAGCTTTTTGGCGATGCCGACACCGTCATCGCCTGACGCCGGGGAGCCTGCATTCGCAAGCTCCGTTGACTACTCGATAGATGGACCTAAACCATGATGCTTGACGTCGAGCGTCTCGATGAGACGTGCATAAAAAAACTGGCCAACGAAGAAGTCCTCGCCATCCGCGTCAAAGGCTTTTTGCCTCAGCCGCTGGCGGTGCAGATTGGTGACAAGATCCTTGCGCCAGGCTTTGAAGGCTATATCAACGCGCCGAGTATCGGTCGCATCGGCATGGCGTTTTATGAAGCTGAAAACCAGCCGCTGCTGATCGAAGACTATTTCGAACGCGCCACCAGCAACATCGCCGAACTTCGCAGTCGTTGTGCGCCCTACTCATCGCCGGTGGACACCCTGCGCTGCATGCTCGATGAGTCCTGGCCGGCCGGTGCGCATCTGGAAAACCTCTACGGCCGCAAAATGTACGTCGGGCTGTCCCGGGTGGTGAAGCCGGGCGTGTGCTTTCTCGCCCACCACGACATCTTCGCCAAGGACGCCCCGGACAGCTTTCAGGCCCGAAGCCTGGAAGCGCAGTTCGCCTGCAACGTGTACCTGAACATGCCCACCGAGGGCGGTGCGTTGCAGATGTGGGACGACGACATCACCCCCGATCAATTCGACGAAATGCGTGGCGACAGCTACGGCATCGACCCGGCTCTGCTGGGCCCTCCAACCCTGGAGATTCGCCCAGAGCCGGGGGATTTCATCATGTTCAATTCGCGTTGCATGCACTCGGTGACCCCGGGCGTGGCAGACCCGCGATTGAGCCTTTCGTTCTTTGTCGGCTATCGCGGCAATGCTTCACCCCTTACTTTTTGGAGTTGAGATGCTTTCGAATTACCTGGGCGAGTTTTTGGCGCTGGCGACCATCCACTTTCTGGCCGTAGTCGCACCCGGCCCGGACTTCGCCGTGACCATTCGCCAAAGCGTGCGCTTCGGCCGACTGGTGGGGATCTGCACGGCGCTGGGCATCGGTGCGGGAATTTCCGTGCATGTGCTTTACACCCTGCTCGGCGTCGGCGCGCTGATGCACACCACGCCTTGGCTATTGACCGTGGCCAAGGTTGTGGGTGGCGCTTACATTCTCTACCTCGGTGTCAGCCTGTTGCGCAGCAAACCCAAAACCGCGCTGGAGGGTGACAAGGTTGCAGACGAGCCAGTGGTCGAACAAACACTGTTCAAAGCGTTCAGCACCGGTTTCCTGACCAACGCGACCAACCCGAAAGCCACGCTGTTTTTCCTGGCGATTTTCACCACCATCATCAGCGCCACGACGCCGCTGCAGATCCAGGCGCTGTATGGCTTGTGGATGTGTTTCGTCAACGCACTGTGGTTTGTGATCGTCGCGCTGTTCTTTTCCAGTGCTCGCGTGCGGCTGCTGTTTATGCGCATGGGGCACTGGTTCGAACGCACCATGGGGGTGATTCTGATCCTGTTCGCCGGACGCCTGATTTTGTCGATGTGAAACCTGCGCCCACGCAAAAGGCCCGCTCAGTCAGACTGGCGGGCCTTTTTCGTTTGTGCGTCGCTTTTGCGTTTCTGTGCGACAGATCCCACTTCCGGGGCTCCCCTATCGTTCCCTTGCGATGTTAGTTTGGGAACGTTTCTGACCTATCGATCAGACATTTCTCACAAACCGCCTGCAAAGGAATGCCCCCAGCAATGGATTTTTCACTCAAGCAACTGGCCGCAACCACGTTGATGTTTGCCAGTCTTTCGTCGTTTACCCCACTCGCCCACGCCACCATCACCGCGCAACAGAGCGCGGCCATCCTCAAGTCCTACAGTGAGGCCTCGGCCACGGATTTCAGGCAGTTCCTGGGCAGACTGGCCAAAACCGATGACCTCGGCCCGGCAATCAGTACTTTCCTCGACAACAAAACCCTGACCGCCGACCAGCAAAACGATATCCATCGACTGCTTGGCCTTTATACGCGGGCGAAGTACGGCGCCGCTGCCACCGAGACCCTGCGCGAGCTGGTGGAAATCCCGACCTTCCAAGTGGAGGGCGTGGCCCAGCACGATAACCCGCAATTCATCAAGATCGCCGACAAGATCAAGGGCCTTGCCCTGGCCTTCAACCTGAACTTCCGCAACATCGACAACCGCGTCTATGAAATATCCCTGGAAGGCAGCGGCGATGAAGTCGTGGGTATTCACGCCCATGCCGACGTGGTGCCGGTGACGCCGGAGAACTGGGTGCTGAAGGACGGCACCAAACTCGATCCGTTCAAGATCACCCTGATCGGCGACCGGATGTATGGCCGTGGCACCGAGGATGACAAGAACGGCATCGTCGTGGCGCTCTACGCCATGAAGGTGATCAAGGAAGAGAAGCTGCCGCTGGCGCGCAACTTCAAGCTACTGATCGATACCACCGAGGAAACCACCGGCGACGCCATCCCGTATTACTTCGAACACAACCCGACACCCAACTACAACCTGGCGCTGGATGGCGGCTACCCGGTGGTGATTGCCGAGAAAGGCTACGGCACCGTCATGGCGAAATTCCCGCGACGTAATGGTCAGGGCAAAGGAGCCGAAATCATCTCAATGACCGGCGGTTTGGCGACTAACCAGATTCCATCGGCTTCGGTCGCAACCTTTGTCACGGACAAACCTGCCGAGTTGGCCGCGAGCCTGCAGAAGGCCGGCGCTGATTATGCCAAGCGCAATGGCGGTAACTTTGAGGTGAGCGCCAAAGTCGTCGGCAAGAATGTCGAACTGACGGTCACTGGCGTTTCCGCCCACTCCTCCGAGCCCGAGTCCGGCGTCAACCCGGTGGCCCGGATGCTGGACTTGATCCACAGCCTTGATGGGAATGTCGCGCTCAAGCACAACCACATCACGGACGCTGCCCGTTACGCTGCCGACAACTGGGGCCTGGATTACCTGGGTGGCAAATTGGGCGTCGGTTTTTCCGATGCATTCATGGGGCCGCTGACCACGTCCCTGACCTTTGTCGGGATGGATGACAAAACCTTCAAGCTCGCGGTCAATTTGCGCGTACCAAAGGGCGAATCCCCGGAAGTGCTCAAAGCGAAAATTGCTGACAAAATTGCGGCCTGGAGCAAGAAAACCCACGTGGCCGCGACCTTCGACTACTCGATCGCCGAGCCGATGTACCGTAACCCTGAAGGTGAATGGGTCAAGGCCCTGTTGGCGGTGTCGACCGAAAACCTGGGCATGGAGCACAAGTTCGGCTCGTCCGCCGGCGCCACTTCCGTCCATGAACTGCCCAACGGCGTGCAATTCGGCCTGGCCCGACCCGAGGTCAAGTACACCGGTCACACCGACAATGAGTTCAAAACAGTTGACCAGTTTCTGCTGGACCTGCAGATCGTGACCGAAATGATGGGGCGCATCGGGCAACTGCCGAAACTCTGATCCTGTTTGGACCCGCTGTTTTGGCGGGTCCAATGCCTTGATGCCGTCGAGAAGCCGAACAGACACAAACATGTGGGCTTGCTCGCTCCCACAAAAGATACACAAACAAAAACGCCGCTCATTGCTGAGCGGCGTTTTCGTTAAATATGGAGCGGGAAACGAGACTCGAACTCGCGACCCCGACCTTGGCAAGGTCGTGCTCTACCAACTGAGCTATTCCCGCAAATGGCGTCCCCTAGGGGACTCGAACCCCTGTTACCGCCGTGAAAGGGCGGTGTCCTAGGCCACTAGACGAAGGGGACACGCTAACTGAAACACATGGTGTGTATTTCAGTGCCCAAATCCGCATCCGAAGATGTCGGTTCTGGTTTCACTCAGCCCCGCCCGAAAGCAGTGCTGTTTAAAAATGGAGCGGGAAACGAGACTCGAACTCGCGACCCCGACCTTGGCAAGGTCGTGCTCTACCAACTGAGCTATTCCCGCAATGGCGTCCCCTAGGGGACTCGAACCCCTGTTACCGCCGTGAAAGGGCGGTGTCCTAGGCCACTAGACGAAGGGGACACACGTACAACATTCACTTCCTACCGCGTTTCGCTGTGTGCTTTACGCTGTAAGTGGCGCGCATTCTATGGATGGATGAAGGGGTCGTCAACCCCCTGATATAAATTTATTTAAATCAATGACTTCGCCCTGCTTTGAGAGGCGAATCCGGGTTTTCCGTCGCCCGGCGTTTGACGCCTATATTCTGGCACCCGCCAAGGCGCTATAGTCCACCCCATGCCTTGTGATGGCAATGTGCGCCTCGTACGCGGTTACTTATATAAGCAGGGTTATGGCCGATATAAGTAGAGTCATGGCCGATTCAACTCGTCGAGCGGTCCTATGCGCCCCTATGCCAAGCCACTACACTCGAATGCGAACCCTATAAAGAGGTCTTACCGGTGACACCACTCATGATCACCCTGCTAGTTGTAGCCGGGATCGCACTATTGATCGCCATTGGCTACATGAACCATGTGGTGGAAAACAATAAGCTGGAAAAGGTCCGTACCAAGGTTGAACTCAACGACCGCTTGCGTCGCTGCGGCGAAATCACCGAGACCTTCCCCGGTCAGTTGATGACGCCCGCGCTCAAGCTGCTATTGACCCGCCTGGAGCTGAACGTCTGTCAGCGCCTGCTGCACCTTGAAAAAACCAGCGCCACGGTCAAGGCCCGAATCGCCGAACTGAACACCCTGATCGCCCAAGGCGAATCGATCCCGGTGAATAACCCACCGGCCCCGATCCAGACCGAAGCCAAGGCCAAGGACGTGCGCTTCCTCCTCGAAGCCCTGCACGGCCAAATCACCCGCGCGGCACAGGACGGCTTCTTGCCGACCAACGAAGCCAAGCGCTGGATTCGCGAAGTTCGCCACATCCTGGTACTGCTGCACATCGAGTTCTTCAACAACCTCGGCCAGCACTCCCTGCAACAGAATCAACCGGGCCAGGCCCGCCTGGCGTTCGAACGCGGCGTGCAATACCTGCGCAAACAACAGGAACCGCAGATCTACGCCGAACAACTCGAATACCTGGAAAAACTCCTGGCCCGCGCCAACGCCCAAGTCATGGACAAAACCGCCCCGGCGGAAGGCGAAGTCAACCAATTGACCGAAGGCCTTAAAGACGTTGAAGCCGATGCCGACTGGAAGAAGAAAGTCATTTACGACTGATTGAAAACAAAAAGAACAGCCACCGAGAGGTGGCTTTTTTTCGTCTTGGGTTTGATGAAGCAAGATCAAAAGATCGCAGCCTTCGGCAGCTCCTACAGAGGAAGACGTATAGCCGAAAGAGAATGGTCGGCTGTCACGCCGCCTTCGCGGGCAAGCCTTGCTCCTACAAAATCAAAGGCAGAAGCAGAGCAGCACACACCCCACCGCCCCAAACCACTCATCAGGCCGAGCGTTAGCTCGCCTGCAGCTCTTGATCTTGATCCACCCGCCCCTTCGGGAGGCTGAGTGGAGGTGTTCATCTGGGGGCAGGCGCGCAGCGCCGTGCGACGAAGTCGCACACATCGAGAGGAGGTCGAAGCGAAGCCGACCGGAGGCGATGCCCCCAGATGAATACCGGAACGAAGGCACGCCGAGCCTAAGCGAGGGGCCGGACGCTCGGGGCGAGCCTTTTTGGGTACTTTTTTGGCGTTTGAAAAAAGTGCCTCGCCGTAAGGGCGAAACCCTAAGCGGCCGTTACCGCAGCAACGGATATGTACACAATCACCCAGAGCTTGGTCGGCCCGAAGGCCGCCAAGACAAAGCGTCAAAGCCGAAAATGCCCAACCATCCCCTTAAGCTCACTCCCCAACTGCGCCAGTTCAATACTCGACGCCGCATTCCCCTGCATCGCCAACGAGGACTGATCCGCACTCGCCCGAATACTCGTCACACTGCGATTAATCTCCTCCGCCACCGAACTCTGCTCCTCCGCCGCCGCCGCAATCTGCTGATTCATCTGCTGAATCAGCGACACCGCCGCCGCAATACTCCCCAGCGCACTCTCGGTCTGCAACGCATCACTCACCGCCAACTTCACCAACTCACCACTGTTCTGAATCTGCTGCACCGACGACTGCGCCGCCAAACGCAAGGCGCTGACCAGCCGCTCAATCTCCTCAGTCGACTGCTGCGTACGCTTGGCCAGCGCCCGCACCTCATCAGCCACCACCGCAAAGCCCCTGCCCTGCTCACCCGCCCGCGCAGCCTCAATGGCCGCGTTCAGCGCCAACAGGTTAGTCTGCTCGGCCACGCTTTTAATGACACTGAGCACCGTACCGATGTTCTGGATCTCCGCACTCAGGCTCTCGATGCTGGAACTGGCAGACGTCGCCGAATCCGCCAGTTGTTCGATCCGCGCCATGCTCTGACGCACCACCTGCTGGCCGCTCTCGACCTTATCATCCGCCGTCTGCGCCGCCGTCGCCGCTTCCTCGGCATTACGCGCCACATCGTGCACCGTGGCGGTCATCTGGTTCATCGCCGTGGCGACCTGCTCGGTTTCTTCCTTCTGGCTGCTGACCTCCAGATTCGTCTGCTCGGTCACCGCCGACAGCGAGTGCGCAGAACTGGCCAACTGTTCGATACCAGCCTGCAACCCGCTGACGATACTGCTTAGGCCAGCCCCCATCTGTTGCATCGCCAGCATCAATTGGCCGATCTCGTCGCGGCGGGTCACTTCCACCGTCGCACTCAAATCACCCGCGGCAATCTGCTGGGCAACACGGATGACACTGCGCAGCGGCGCGACGATCAACCGGGTAATCACCCACGCCGCAATCAACCCGACCAACAGCGCCAGCGCCGAAGAACCGATGATCAACAGCGAATTCTTTTTCAGTTCGGCCTGCATCGCGCCGTCTTCGGCCACGTAGGCCTGATCCACACGTTCAACGACCTGCGCCGCGCGCTGGTGCAGTTGCTCGTAGACGGTTTTTTCCTGGGCAAGCAGGTCGGTGTACTCGGCGAGTTTTTCGCTGAAACTGGCGATATGCCCGGTCACTTCATTGAGAACGGTCTGATAGCCCTCGTCCTTGACCGTGGTCTTGAGTTGTTCGGCCTGGGTCAGCGCCTGGTCGGCCTGTTCGATCTTGCCCTTGCCGGCGCTGTCATCGTCACCCTTGCGACTCTGGTCGAGGCGCACGCGGGCCTCGTTCATCGCCTGCAACATCAATCGCGAGACCTGGCTGACCTGATTGGCCTGTTCAATGAATTGCGAACCGTCCTTGCCCTCGGACTCCTTCAAGGCATACGCGCCGTCATCCGCGAGTCCAGCCTGCAACACGTCGAGGTTATTGGCCACGCTGGACACCGACCAACTGGCCATTTCCAGGGCCAGGTCCTTGGCCTGGGTCAGCGACACGAATTCGTCAAAGGCCTTGCGATAAGCACCCAGCGACTGCTCCACATCGTTCATCACCGGCACGTTGAGCGCCGACTGCGCCTTTAACTCGGTTGCCAGGGCAATCAACCCATCAACCCCCTGATGCAGGGCATCGACGGTTTTCGGGCTGCTGTGCAAGGCGTATTCCTGCTCCAGCAAGCGCACCTTGAGCAAGCCGCTGTTGAGCGACGACATTTGCTTGAGCCCGTCGAAACGCTGACTGATGGTTTGCAGGGACCATACGCCAATGGCTGCCACCAGTGCGGTCAACAACAGCACCAGGACAAACCCGATGCCCAGTTTTTTCGCCATACCGAGGTTGGCAAAACGTCCTTGCACGGCCGAAATCATTGCTCATAGTCCCCTGCCAAAGTCTGTTGATGGAGATTCGCAACGGGCCTGAGCCAGCACAAGTCTCTGGCGTCGGAATAATGGCAAAAAGCTACGCCCACGTCGTTTTCAGAACGCTTTAGGTCGATTCAAAGCAGTGGCCTGGAAAAACCGGCGCGCCCGTGGATCGCAGGCATAAGCCACATTGATTCGCTGCCAGTCACTGGCCACACCGGTCGGACTGAAAGCCACAGAGGACGACAGCAGGACACCGAAGCGTCGCGCCTGTGTGCGTACCTGAGCGTAGTCCGACATTGGTGATCGCGCCCAAATGAACAGGCCACCGGAAGGCTTGCCGAACACCTCCCATTCAGCGTCTTCGAGCACCTGCAATGCCGCCACCCGGTCCATGTTGAGGCGCTGACGCTGGCGCTGCACCAACTTGCGATAGGCACCGGAGGCCAACAGATTGGCCAGTACCGACTCGCAAAACCGCGACCCGCCCATGCAACTGATCATCTTGACCTCGGCCAGCCGCGAGATAAGCTCGGCGCCCGCCACGATAAACCCTACGCGCAACGAACTGCTGAGGGTCTTCGAGAAACTGCCGACATAGATCACCCGCCCGTCGTCATCCAGCGCGGCGAGGCGTGTGCCGGGGCTGTTGTGCATATCGGCATAGACATCGTCTTCTATCACCAGCACGTCATGGGTTTTGCTTAGCGCCAACACCCGCTGCGCCACGGCGGGCGTGACGCAACTGCCTGTAGGGTTGTGATGGAAACTATTGATGAACAGTGCGCGAGGACTGTGCTCCACCAACACCCTTTCGAGCGCGCCCGCATCGGGCCCGTGCGGGGTGCGGGGCACCTCAAGCATGCGTACGCCATGCAACCTCAGCAGATCGAACAACGGGGAAAACCCGGGGCTTTCCACCACCACGCAATCCCCAGGCTTGAGCAGCGTACGCACGATCAAGTCCAACCCCTGGCTCGCGCCCGCCGTCGTAAGGATTCGACTTTCATCCGCAGCGATATTCAGCGGCTTCAAGCGCTTGAGGATCTGCTGACGCAACGCCAGCAACCCCAGTGGCGTGCTGTAGCTGAACAGACCGGCCATATCGGTGCGGGTTATCTGGCGGATCGCGTAGCTGAGGTCGTCCGTCTCACGCCAGCTTTCTGGAAGGCCACCGCTGCCGAGCATCAGCTCTGCCGACAGATTGCCGGTGACGCCCGCCTGCAGCGCCTCCACGCCTTCGAATCGGGGAAGGTCCTGCATTCCTTGCATAACGGGCGGCGACGCGGCGACAAAGAACCCCGCCCCCTGACGCGAGGCCAGAATGCCCTGGGCCACCAGCCGCTCACAGGCTTCCACGACACTGGACTGGCTGAGCAAATTGATCCGCGCGATCTGCCGCACGGATGGCAAGCGGGTCGCGGGGGGTACTTCGCTTTGGCGAATCCAGCCCGCCAGTGCGTCGACGATTTGCTGTACGACCGGCACCATTGCCTGTCGATCAATTCTCAATTCCATGAGCACGCAAACTCCTGTCCATTTTGCTGGCAGCAGTTAATCACAGGAGCAAGCGTTCGGCTGTGCGACAACGCCGCCAAAACCGGCGGTTCTAACCATTTGAAACACATTCCCACAGGACAGCCATAACAACAGTGGGAGCGGGCTTGCTCGCGAAAGCGGTGTGACAGTCAACGTAAATGCCGAGTGTTAAGCCACCTTCGCGAGCAAGCCCGCTCCCACCGGGATTGCGTTACCAACACTCAGAATGCGGTGACGCCACCGTCCACTGCCAACGAATGCCCAGTGGTGAAGGCCGCGCCGTCGCTGCACAGGTACAACACGGCACTGGCGATTTCCTCGACCTTGCCGATGCGACCGACCGGGTGCATGGCATTGGCAAACTCGCCCTTCTTCGGGTCGGCTTCATAGGCGCGACGGAACATGTCGGTGTCGATCACCGCCGGGCACACCGCATTCACGCGGATCTTCTTCTTGGCGTATTCGATGGCCGCCGATTTGGTCAGGCCGATCACCGCGTGCTTGGAGGCCGCGTAAATGCTCATCTTCGGCGCCGCACCAAGCCCCGCCACCGAGGCGGTGTTGACGATAGCCCCGCCGCCCTGGGCCAGCAGCAGCGGCAATTGGTACTTCATGCACAGCCAGACGCCCTTGACGTTAACGCCCATGATCGCGTCGAACTCATCCATCGTGCCGTCGGGCAGCTTGCCTTTTTCGATCTCAATGCCCGCGTTGTTGAAGGCATAGTCCAGACGGCCGTAGGTATTGATAACCTCGTCCATCAGATGTTTTACCTCGCTTTCCACGGTGACGTTGCAACGCACGAAAGTCGCCTCGCCGCCCGCCGTGCGAATCAGCGCCACCGTGCCCTCGCCGCCCGCCGTGTCCAGGTCGGCCACCACCACCTTCAACCCTTCGGCGGCAAATGCCTGGGCGGTGGCGCGGCCAATGCCATTGCCTGCGCCGGTCACAACGACTACCTGGCCGGAAAACGTCATGCTCATTGTTATGTCCTCGAAAAGAAGGGTGCGGGGGATCGCGTGCTAGCAGTCTAGCCACAGGGCCCGGCCTCACGGCAGCACTATCAGAAGGCCGGTTGAGTGCCCATGACTGACAGTGATGAAGGCGCCGGCCCAACTATCACTGCACTGGATCGGCGTGCATTCGCCGCATCAGCCAACCTTGCGACATGCCCCGTGAAGGTCTATCAACAAGGCTTCATTCATCTTGAGTGCCTGTCATGACTACCCAGACCAATCGCCAGTTCCTGCTCGCCAAACGTCCCGTGGGCGCAGCGACCCGCGAAACGTTTACCTATCAGGAAGTACCGGTCGGCGAACCGGGCGCGGGTCAGATCCTGGTCAAGAACGAATACCTGTCCCTGGACCCGGCCATGCGAGGCTGGATGAACGAGGGCAAGTCCTACATCCCGCCGGTCGGTATCGGCGAGGTCATGCGCGCCTTGGGCGTAGGCAAAGTCGTGGCATCGAACAATCCGGGATTTGCAGTCGGGGACTACGTCAACGGTGCCCTGGGTGTGCAGGATTATTTCCTCGGCGAGCCGCGAGGTTTCTACAAGGTCGATCCGAAACTGGCGCCACTGCCGCGTTATTTGTCCGCGCTGGGCATGACCGGCATGACTGCGTACTTCGCCCTGCTGGATGTCGGCGCCCCGAAGGCTGGCGACACGGTGGTACTGTCCGGTGCGGCAGGCGCCGTGGGCAGCATTGCCGGGCAGATCGCCAAGATCAAAGGCTGCCGCGTGATCGGCATCGCCGGCGGCGCGGACAAGTGCAAATTCCTGATCGACGAATTGGGGTTTGACGGCGTCATCGACTACAAAAACGAAGACGTCGTGGCCGGGCTCAAGCGCGAATGCCCGAAAGGCGTGGACGTGTATTTCGACAACGTCGGCGGCGATATCCTCGACGCGGTGCTGAGTCGCCTGGCGTTGAAAGCGCGGGTGGTGATTTGCGGCGCCATCAGCCAGTACAACAACAAGGAAGCGGTCAAAGGCCCGGCCAATTACCTGTCGCTGCTGGTCAACCGCGCGCGGATGGAAGGCTTTGTGGTGATGGACTATGCCGCGCAATTCGCCGCCGCCGGGCAGGAAATGGCCGGCTGGATGGCCAAGGGGCAGTTGCAGAGTAGGGAAGATATTGTCGATGGGCTGGAAACGTTCCCGGAGACGCTGATGAAGTTGTTCAGCGGGGAGAATTTCGGGAAGTTGGTGTTGAAGGTTTAAGGCGGTAGATCAAAAGATCGCAGCCTTCGGCAGCGCCTACAGGGAAACGCGATCCTCTGTAGGAGCTGCCATAGGCTGCGATCTTTTTACGCGATTTCGGCGACGACATCGGCCAGCGCTTTGGCAGGGTCCGCCGCCTGACTGATCGGACGGCCGATCACCAGGTAGTCGGAACCGGCATCCAGTGCCTGACGCGGAGTCAGGATGCGGCGCTGGTCGTCCTGGGCGCTGCCCGCCGGACGAATCCCCGGGGTCACCAGTTGCAGTGACGGGTGAGCCGCTTTCAGGGCCTGGGCTTCCAGGGCCGAGCACACCAGACCGTCCATCCCGGCTTTTTCCGCCAACGCCGCCAGGCGTAGCACTTGCTCCTGGGGCTCGATGTCCAGACCGATGGCCGCCAGATCTTCACGTTCCATGCTGGTCAGCACGGTCACGCCGATCAACAGCGGCTTGGGGCCGGTGCGCTGGTCGAGCACTTCGCGGCAGGCCGCCATCATGCGCAGGCCGCCGGAGCAATGAACGTTGACCATCCACACGCCCATTTCCGCCGCCGCTTTGACCGCCATGGCGGTGGTGTTCGGAATGTCGTGGAACTTGAGGTCCAGGAACACTTCGAAACCCTTGTCACGCAAGGTGCCGACGATTTCCGACGCGCAGCTGGTGAACAGCTCTTTACCGACTTTGACCCGGCACAGTTTCGGGTCCAACTGGTCGGCCAGCTTCAGTGCGGCGTCACGGGTGGGGAAATCCAGGGCGACGATGATAGGAGTCTGGCAGACGGACATGTGCGGGCTCTCAGGCAGGACGAAATCGGCGCGCATTGTAGCGGAACCAGCGCCACTGCGGGACCCGATGATCGGTAAATCGTCCCGCAGACTCTGGCAAGCCTAGCTTGTGCGCCAATTGTGTCGAGCCCGATACACTCACGACACGCCCACAACATCCTTCATCGCTACCCTCGGCAGCCGCAACACGTCCTTACAGCACTTCCCGCCTTCGGGCTGGACGCCTATGCTGAAGCCACAACCTCGCAGCCCATCTTTGTGGTTGGCAGCCTACCTGGCAGATGAACGCACGCATGCACAACACCCCTGCACCTGTGAACGACGATCAAAAAGCGCCCGGCGACGACAAACGCTGGAGCATTCGCGCCCTGATCGTCGACGATGACGTCCCGATCCGCGAACTGATGATCGACTACCTGGCCCGGTTCAATATCCACGCCAGCGGCGTCACCGATGGCGCGGCCATGCGCCTGGCGCTGCAAGCGGAACATTTCGACGTGGTAGTGCTCGACCTGATGCTGCCCGGCGAAGACGGCTTGTCCCTGTGCCGCTGGCTGCGCGCCGAGTCGGACATCCCGATCCTGATGCTCACCGCGCGCTGCGAACCTACCGACCGGATCATCGGCCTGGAACTGGGCGCCGACGACTACATGGCCAAGCCGTTCGAGCCACGGGAACTGGTGGCGCGGATTCAGACGATTCTGCGGCGCGTGCGGGATGATCGCACCGAACAGCGTGCGAACATTCGCTTCGACAACTGGCGCCTGAACAGCGTGCTGCGCCAGTTGATCGCCGCCGATGGCTTGGTGGTGCCGCTGTCCAACGCCGAATTCCGCTTGCTGTGGGTGTTTATCGAACGTCCGCGCCGGGTACTCAGCCGCGAACAATTGCTGGATGCGGCTCGCGGTCGCTCGATCGAAGCCTTTGATCGCAGCATCGACCTGCTGGTGTCGCGCCTGCGCCAGAAACTCGGGGACGACCCGAAAAACCCACAGTTGATCAAGACCGTGCGCGGTGAGGGTTATCTGTTCGACGCGAGAGACATCGGCTAATGCGTGAGCGCTTCGATACGCTGTTCGGCCGCCTGTTTGGCGTGCTGCTGATTGCGATCATCCTGGCGCACCTGCTGGCGTTTTTCTGGTTTCACCACTACGGCCCGCCTCCCCCTCCGCCGCCGCCCGGGTTTTCCGAGGACTTCGGCGGGCCGCGCCCACCGATGGACCCGCGCTTCGAAAAACGTCCGCCACGGCCGTGGTTCGGCGGGCCGTTGGTGCCGCTGACCTTTCAATTTGTCTCGCTGATCATCGCCGCCTGGTATGGCGCCAAACTGCTGAGCCGACCGATCCAACGCCTGAGCGACGCGGCCGAGCGCCTGAGCGAAAACCTCGACAGCCCGCCGCTGGACGAATCCGGGCCCCGGGAAGCACGGCAAGCGGCCCACACCTTCAACAAGATGCAGCGCCGCATCATCGAACAAGTGCAGCAGCGCTCACGGATGCTCGGCGCGGTGTCCCATGACCTGCGCACCCCGTTGTCGCGGCTCAAGCTGCGGCTGGAACAGATCGACGACGACAAACTGCAAGGCCAGATGCGTCAGGACCTGGACGACATGATCGGCATGCTCGACGCGACCCTCACCTATTTGCACGAACAGCGCACCAGCGAGGCCCGGCAGTGGATGGACGTGCAGGCGCTGGTGGAATCCCTCAGCGAAAACGCCCAGGACCAGGGCGCCGACGTCCAGGCCAGCGGGCATTGCGCGCCATTGCAAGTGCAGCCGATGGCGCTGCGCTCGTGCATCAACAACCTGATGGACAATGCCCTGCGCTATGCCGGGCAAGCCTCGATTGCCCTCGAAGACAGCCGCGAGCAACTGGTGATCCGGGTGATCGACCACGGGCCCGGGATTGCGGAGGACAAGCGCGAAGCCGTGTTTGAACCGTTCTTTCGGCTGGAGGGTTCACGCAACCGCAACTCCGGCGGCGTCGGCCTGGGCATGACCATCGCCAAGGAGGCGGCGGAACGCCTGGGCGGGCAATTGAGCCTGGAAGAAACACCCGGCGGTGGTTTGACCGCCGTCATCCAACTGCCCCGCACCTGAAGTCCCACAGAAAATCCCCCTGTGGGAGCGGGCTTGCTCGCGAAGGCGGTGTATCAATAAACATTAATGCCCACTGACACGCCGCCTCGCGAGCAAGCCCGCTCCCACAGAGTTTGAGGACAGCCTGAATAGTTGCGCGTGTGTACCGAACGGTACAAACGCCACATACCCACGACAACTTGCCCCTTGAGGCTGCATAAGCCGGTGCACTCACCGGTTTTCCGTCCAAAGGAGTGAGCCCAATGATCGGTAGCGTCAGCAGCAATTACACGAGTTATACCAGCACGAGCACCAGCACCAGCACCAGCACCACGGCGGCCAACGCCGCCCGCCGGGCAGAGTTCCAGAAACAACTGCTCACCAAGCTCGACACCAATGGCGACGGCTCGGTGAGCCAGGATGAACTCAAGACCGCGCAGACGGAGAAGCCTGACAATCGTCTGCTGGCTGATCTGAGCAAGAACTTCACTGACCTGGACAGTGACGACAGCGGCAGCCTGAGCAGTGAAGAAATGGCCGCGATGGCCCCCCCTTCGCACCCGCAGGATCAAGCCCCCAACACCGATCTGGCCGATGCACTGCTCGGCGCGCTGGACGCCGACGGTGATGGCAACCTCAGCAGCGATGAACTGAGCAACGGCCTGACCGCCGCCGGCAGCACGGCCGACAGCAAGGAAATCTTCTCGGCCCTGGACAAAAACCAGGACGGCACCGTCAGCAAGGACGAGCTCACCGCCGCCCTCAGCCCGCCGCCTCCGCCGCCGCAACAGGCGTCCAGCGACCAGTTATTCAGCCAGCTCGACACCGATAGCGATGGCAGCATCAGCGCCACCGAGTTGAGCAGTGCGTTGCAGGCCAGCACCTCTTCGACCTCGACGTCCACCGACACCAGCGCCGCACTGCTGAAGATTCTCGACAGCGACAGCAGCGGTGGCGTCAGCAGCGATGAACTCAAGGCTGCGTTGCAGGCTGGCCGCGAGAAAAACGGCGACAGCTCTACCGATCAGTCGAATGTCAGCGAAGCGCTGCAAAAAATGATCGCCAACCTGAGCAAGCAGTACTCGCTCGATAATGTGGCGAGCGCGGGCAAGTACCTCAACGTCACGACCTGAGTCAAAAGCTTCGCGGGCAAGCCTCGCGTCGTTCGCATCATCGCGGCACGACACCCATCCTGTAGGAGCGAGGCTTGCCCGCGAAGAGGCCTTAAGCCCCAACAAAAAATCCCACTGACCTTCACAGGTTCAGTGGGATTTTTATAAAGCAGGGATTTCAACGGCGATCTTCAACCCGCGCCTGGCTTTTGCTCCAGTCGGTCAACAGGCTGTAGGCCACGGCCAACAAGGTCGGGCCGATGAATAACCCGATAAAGCCGAACGCGATCAACCCGCCAAACACCCCCAGCAGCACAATCACCAACGGCAAGTTCCCGCCGCGACTGATCAGGTACGGTTTCAGCACGTTGTCCACGCCACTGATGATGAACGTGCCCCAGATCCCGAGGAACACCGCCATCCCGTACTCGCCCTTCCAGGCCAGCCAGGCCGTGGCCGGAATCCAGATCAGCGGCGGGCCCATCGGAATCAGGCTCAACAGGAACGTCACGATCCCCAGCACCAGCGCCCCGGGAACCCCGGCAATCAGGAAGCCGATCAACGCCAGGATCGCCTGGGCCGCCGCCGTGCCGATCACGCCGTTGACCACTCGTTGCACCGTGCCGGCGACCAGCTCGATGTAATACCCGGCGCGGTCGCCGATCAGCCGTTCCAGCAAGCTGTGAACGAACGCCGCCAGACGCGGCCCGTCACGGTAGAAAAAGAACACGAAGACAATGCTCAGCGTCAGCTCGAGAATGCCACCGCCGATCTGCGCACTGCGCGCCAGCAGCCAGTTACCGACCTGACCGAGATAGGGCTTGATCGCCAGCATCAGCGCCGCGCCCTGCTCGTCGATGCTGTTCCAGAGCCCCACCAGCCGTTCACCGACCAGGGGAATCGTGCCGAGCCAGGCTGGCGCTTCCGGCAAGCCATCGACTTGCACATCCTTGATGAACACCGTGGCATCGCGCACATGGTCCGCCAGGTTGAACCCCAGCCACACCAAGGGCACCGCCACCAGCAACATCCAGCCCAACGTCAGCAAAGCCGCCGCGAGGGATTCGCGGCCATTGAGCCAACGGGTCAGCAAACGCATCAGCGGCCAACTGGCAAATGCCAGCACCGCGCCCCAGAACAAGGCTGACCAAAACGGCGCCATTACCCAGAAGCTCGCGCCAAACAGCACCAGGAGCAGAATCTGCACCAACAGCCGATCGTTATTGATCATCGAAATCTCGAAAAAAGTCAGTCAGCACAAGAGTAGGCGAACGCGCGGGACGCGTTCGCCGGATGCAGCTTATCGCAACAGTTCGATGTGCAGGCCAGCGCCTTCGACGCTGCCGGTTTCCATCCGCGCCGCACGCACGCCCTGGGCGATCAGCGATTGGCGCCAGGCTTCGGCCTTGGCCCCGGAAACACTGACTCGCAGCGTGGTATCCAGGTTCAAGCCACGGGAAATCAGGCGCAGCCAGGTGTCGTCGGGGTCCGCACTCAATTTCGGGAAGTCGAGCTCACCGGTGCTTTTAAGCTGGCGCAGCAAGGTCGCGGAGGTCGGCAACAACTCCCCCAACGGTGCGGCCGCTTCGAATTGCTCGACATGCAGGTAGGCTTTGCGATTGCCGCGAGTGATGCCGTAGAGCGCCACCAGGGAATTGTCCTTGGGCGCCGCCAGCCGCAGCAGCAAATAGGCCTGTTGATCGTCGGCGCCAAACAGCTTGGCGTTGCCGAAGACTTCATTGGCCCACAGGCTGCTTTCGCCGCAATCACGGGCCTGGCACCAGAACAGCAGTTCGGCGCCCTGCTTCTGCAAGGCTTCGCGGGCGGCGGTAAAGGCTTCGGAGGAGGAATGTTCCGGCGGCAACTCGTAGGTCACCGAGGTGGTTTGCCCACGGGCGCTGACCTGGCCGTCGAAACGCAACTGGCCACTGATCTTGCGGATCGAACCCAACGGATAAATCCGCTCAAGATCGACCGGCGGGCGATAGTCGACGATCTGCGCATCGGCCAGGCGCGGCACGATCGGCAAGTCCTGGCTGCCCGGGACATCGGCGGCAAACACTAAAGGGCTGAAACAACACAACGCCAGCAGGCTGAGTGATCGCATGGGCAGGTTCATCGGATCAGCATGCCCTGTTCCTTTTTGTCGAAACTCAAGGCACGCACCGTGTTGGGCAGGCCGAATTCCTTACGCACGATAGAGACCTTATGGCCTTCCGGGGTCGCAGCGGTGTAGAGATCGATCATGGTTGTCTCCCTTTTCAACCCGCCCAGCCTCGACAGTTGCCCGGCGCAAGTCAAGGAACGGCGAAGAACCGATTGAAACAGTCTGCGACAAGCTCGGCGCCGGGGTCGTCATTCAGGTGCAAATGGTGGCCGCCTGGCAGTTGTTCACGGCTAAAGGGTAGACGCTCCAGCAACTCCGGATGTTTGGCGAGCATGCCCTCAGCCGCGACCACCAGTTTTGCAGGACAACCGATGCGCTGGACGAAGGCCATCGCCTGTTCCTGTGTCAGACGCAGTGCCGATGGCAGCGTAAGACGGCTGTCGGTGCGCCAGGTGTAGCCGCCCGGCACCGGCATCAGGCCCCGTTGCGCCAACAGTTCGGCGGCTTCGCGACTGACCGCCACCAGGCCTTTCATCCGCGCTTCGACAGCGCGGTCGAGGGTGCTGTAGACCGGTTTGCGTTTTTCCCGCAAGTCGAGTTGCGCTTGCAGGGCCATGCCCATGCGTTCAGCCGCGTTTTCGCCTTTGTCTGTCGGAGGTATCACCCCATCGATCAAGGCCAGGTGGGTGACGCGCTCCGGCATCGCCCCGGCAATGATCACCGACGCAATCGCGCCCATGGAGTGCCCCATCAGCGCAAAACGCTTCAGGCCCAGCTGTTCAGCGACCTGTAAAACGTCGTGGGCGTAATCCCACATCGCGTAGCCGGCGCCCACCGGCCGATGCCCGGAATGGCCATGGCCGGCCATGTCCAGCGCGATGATGCGCAAGCCGTTGAGCTTGGGCGCCAACCGGGCAAAGCTGTTGGCGTTGTCCAGCCAGCCGTGCAAGGCAATCACCGGCAGGCCGTCCTCGGGACCGAACAGGTGCGCCGCCAGCTCGATGTGCGGCAGGCTGAGGCGAACTTCTTCGACGACGTGGCTCATGCACAATCCTTCTGACGACGACCTTCCCAGCGACTGAACAGATTTTTCAGCAGCGTGGCGGTGTCTTGCGGACGTTCGAGGGGAAACATGTGGCCGCCGGGCATGGTCAGGGATTCGCCCAACGGCATGCGCCCGACGGAACTGGCGTGGTGACGCATGACCACGCGGCTTTTGTGCCCGCGCACTACCGCCAGCGGCACTTTCAATTGCCGGGCCCGGCCCGGGCTGGTGTGCGGCACGCCACGGTAGATGCTGATTTCCGTGGCCGGGTCGAAGCGCAGGCGCAGCTTGTCGCCAACCTTGTGCAAACCGTGTTGCAGGTAGGCGTCGAAGCATTCCGGATCGAAGCTGCGAAACAGGGTTTTACCGGCGAAATAGCGGCGGGCGCTGTCCAGGTCGGCGAACTCTTCGCGCCGGCCCAAGGTGCGGCCGGCCGGGGTCAGGCGATCAATGAAGCCGAATCGCTTGGCGGCAAGAATCACCCATTGATCGGCGCGGGTCAGCACCGGCGAATCGAGCATCACCACGCCGCGATACAACTCAGGGCAACGCAGCGCGGCGTGCAGGTGCAACACGCCGCCGAACGAATGGCCGACGCCCCAGACCGGTTCAGGTTGCTGCTGGAGGTGATGGATCAGTTCGTCCACCAGGTTGTACCAATTGTCGTCCGCCGGGAAACGCGGATCGTGGGCGTGCTGCTCCAGATGCGTCACCTGGTACTCAGGCGCCAACGCCGCGAACAACTTGCCGTAGGTCCCCGAAGGAAAGCCATTGGCGTGGGCGAAAAAAATCTGCTGCGACATACCGGTCAATCCATGGGCGAGAAACGTGCGTTGATTGTCCGTAAGACCGTGGCCCGCAGCAATGACCATAACGGTCAGGAATGGTGGCAAGAAGATCAAAAGATCGCAGCCTTCGGCAGCTCCTACGGGTGTACACAATCCAATGTAGGCGCTGGCGAAGCCTGCGATCTTTTGACTTTAAAACCTCACCGCGCCGGAGGTTTCTCACCCAACGGCAACACCGCCATGGTCAACCGCGACACGCAACTGGCCTTGCCCTCATCGCTGGTCAAACGGATATCCCACACATGGGTGGTGCGACCGATATGAATTGCCTTGGCCACCGCCGTCACTCGTCCGCTGCGCAAACCACGCAAATGGTTGGCGTTGATTTCCAGGCCCACGCAGTAAAACTTGCTGGCATCGATGCACAGGTAACTGGCCATCGAACCGACCGTTTCGGCCAGCACCACCGAGGCACCGCCATGCAGCAGGCCATAAGGCTGGTGGGTGCGATGGTCGATGACCATGCTTGCGGTCAGGGACTCGTCGTCGAAGGCTTCGAAGCGGATATCCAGCACTTCGCCGATGGTGTTTTTCTGGATGGCATTCAATTGTTCAATGTTCGGAGCGGTACGCCACAGACTCATCGCTGACTTCCTTTATTGATGTTGTTCGTCGCTCAATCCTGCCACAGCACCGCTTCGTTGCGCTCGCTCCATTCTTCGAAACGGGAGCCATAGGCCGCTTCGATCACGTTGCGCTTGATCTTCAGGGTCGGGGTCAGGAAGCCGTTTTCCACCGCCCAACTGTCCTTGACCACCACCAATCGCCGTAGGCGTTCGTGTTTATCGAGAACGGCGTTGACCTCCTCCAGGAGTTTTTCCAGGCTCGAATGCAACCCCGCCCGCGCTGCGCCAGTGGCATCCTGCTGCCCGACCGCCGACAACACGCAAAGCCCCAGCGGCGCACTCAAGCCATCGCCGACCACACACACCTGTTCAATCCGCGAATGCACCGCCAGGCGATTCTCGATCGGCGCCGGGGCTACGTATTTGCCCTTGCTGGTCTTGAAGATCTCCTTGAGCCGCCCGGTCAGGCGCAGATTGCCTTCGGCGTCTTGCTCGCCCTTGTCACCGGTGCGCAGGAAACCGTCCTCGGTGATGGTTTCGGCGGTTTTCTCCGGTTCCTTGAAATACCCGAGCATGGTCGCGCCACTGCGCACCATGACTTCGCCGGATTCGGCGATCCGCACTTCGACCTCCGGGCACGGCTTGCCGATCCAGCCGGGTTTGTTATCGCCCGGCCGACCGATGTGCGAGTACCCGCAGCTTTCGGTCATGCCGTACACCTCCAGCACGTCCAGGCCGAGTTTGCGGTACCACTGCAGCAAGGTCTGCGGTACCGGCGCCGCGCCGGACAGCGCGATACGCAGCGCGTCCAGCCCCAGCCCGGCGAGAACTTTGTGCCCGACTCGCTTGCCGATAAATGGCAGCCCCAGCAGGAAATCCAGGCGTTTAGCCGGGATCTTGCTGTAAACCCCCATCTGAAATTTGGTCCAGATACGCGGCACACCAAACAATGCGGTGGGCCGGGCCCGCTGCAAATCGGTGAGGAAGGTATCGAGGCTCTCGGCAAAGAACACGGTCTGCCCGGTGTAGATCGACGCCAGTTCGACGAACATCCGCTCGGCGACGTGACACAGCGGCAGGTAAGACAGCAGTCGGTCCGACTCATTGAGGCCAAACAACTGCGTGCCGCGAGTGGTGGCGAAGCCGAGATTGCCGAAGCTGTGCATCACACCTTTGGGCAGGCCAGTGGTGCCGGAGGTGTAGATGATGGTTGCCAACTGATCGGCGGCGGGTTTCGGGTCGTCCTGGATCGGCGAGCTCTTTTGCAGGTCGTCCCAGCTGAAATCGAAGGTGCCGGGCGGATGGAGTGGCAGGCTGATGGTCGGCAAATCGGGGCTGACACCCCGCGACATGTTTGGCCAGTCATCGAGTTTGCCGATAAACGCCAGCGCCGCTTCGGAGTGGGTCAGCACTTGGGCCACGGATTCGGCGGTGAGGTTGGGATAGAGCGGCACCGACACATGCCCGGCCATCCAGATCGCCAGGTCGGCGATGATCCAGTGCGCGCAGTTTTTCGAGATCAGGGCGATGTGACTGCCTTGGGGCAGTTCCCGGGCGCGCAGCCAGTGGGCGGCGCAGCGCGCCTGATGGCCGACGTCGGCCCAGGTCAGCGTCTCGACCTGGCCACCGCCCACCGGCTGCACCAGGAAGCGCTGGCGGGGATGGCGGGCTTCACGTTCGTAGAACACGTCCAGCGGCAAACGAAAGGCAGCAGACATGCGGCTTGCTCCTGAATTTTTGGTCTGGAGCAAGCGTAGTCAACCAAGCAAGTGCTTGGTTGATTATTTGTGGATAAGAAAGATTAAAAGATCGCAGCCTCGTTGCACTCGACAGCTCCTACACAGCTCCTACACAGGAATGCGAATCCATGTAGGAGCTGTCGAGTGCAACGAGGCTGCGATCTTTAGCTTTCAAGGGTGCTTGATGCCGTTGAGCTTCATCGCCCCGGCCAGCGGCAGGTCGCCTTCCAGCTCGGCCAGGCCGGCGGTTTTCACCGCTTCCGGTTGCTGCACATGACCGTGCTGCAAGTAGCCCAGCAAATTGCCCACCAACGGGTTATGGCTGACCAGCAACGCGTAATCCACCGACACCAACTGTTCGGCCACCGCTTGCGGGCGGTTATCGGGGGTCAGCCAGTCGACGGTGCGGATCTCCGGCTCGAAACCCAGGGCTTCGCGGACCAGTTGCGCGGTCTGCTGCGCTCGCAGGTAGGGGCTGGCGTAGATCGCGCTGATCGGTTGGCCGATCAACTCGGCGGCGCTGCGCAGCGCTTCTTCGCGACCGTGGGCGGTCAGTGCCCGTTCGGAATCGGGACGCGAGCCATAAGGCTCGGCTTCACCATGACGCAATACCCAGAGTTTCATAGCTTGGGTTCCTCATCTCGAACCGGATGCGGCGCAGGCGCCACCACGTGCGGTGCTTCACCTTCCGGTGTACGCGGCGCCGGCCAGTCGGCGAACGGCCAAGGCTTCTGGTCGCTGTGGAAGCTGCCGAAACGACCGATCTGCGCCAGGAACTGGCTCAGGCTGTCGCCGAAGTTCATCAGGCTGGCGCTCGGGGCACCGTAAATCAAACGATAGATCAACTGCACCAGCACCACCGCGCCCAGGATGAACTGCGCCACTTGCCAGACCAGCACGTAGACGATCATCCACAACACTCGCAGCAGGATGGATTCGTACTTGGCTTCTACTTTCGGATCGTTCATGTCTCGCTCCCTGCCCGTGAAATTAAGGGATCAGTTGAAACCGCTGGTGGAAATAAAGTCGACATCGGTTTTGGGTTCGGCGCGCATCAACAGTTCAATCACTTGATCGAGCGTGCGCCCTTCAAACAGGATCGCGTGCAACCCGGCGACCAGCGGCATGTAGACGCCGACTTCCTGAGCCTTGGCCTTCAGTACTTTCAGGGTGTTCACGCCTTCGGCGACTTCGCCCAGGCGCGTGACCGCGTCTTCCAGGCTCAGGCCCTGGCCGAGGGCGAACCCGACCTGGTAGTTGCGGCTTTTTGGCGAAGAACAGGTGACGATTAAATCGCCAACACCCGCCAGCCCGAGGAAGGTCATCGGGTTGGCGCCCTGATTCACCGCAAAACGGGTCATTTCCGCCAGGGCCCGGGTGATCAGCATGCTCTTGGTGTTTTCCCCCATGCCCAGCGCCACCGCCATGCCGGCGATGATCGCGTAGACGTTTTTCAGCGCCCCGCCCAACTCCACGCCAAAACGGTCGGCGCTGGCGTACACGCGAAAGGTGCGACCGTGCAGCGCTTCCTGAACCCGCTGGCAAAGTTCTTCGTCTTCACTGGCGACCACCGTAGCGGTCAGGGCGTGCTCGGCGATTTCACGGGCCAGGTTCGGCCCGGACAACACACCGATGCGCGCTTGCGGGGCAATCTCTTCGAGGATCTCGCTCATCAGCTTGAAGGTGTGGGCTTCGATGCCTTTGGTCAGGCTGACCAACAGTTTGCCGGTCAACCGCTCGGCGTGTGGCATCAGCACCGCGCGTAGCGCGCTGGACGGCAGCGCGACGAAGCACAGATCGCAGGCGTCCAGGGTCGCTTGCAGATCGGTGACCGCCGTCACACCCGGCAAAATCTTGATGCCTTTGAGGTAACGCGGGTTTTCGCGATTGACCCGAATGGCCTCGGCCTGTTCGGGATCACGCATCCACTGCAAGACCTGATGCCCGTTCTCGGCCAGCAGATTAGCCACGGCGGTACCAAAACTTCCGCCTCCCAGGACCGCAATTGGGCGCTGTTCAGTCATATGCAATCCGTTAATCCATACCAGTGGCGATGCCGGCATTATACGGAGCGGCCCAGTGGCGGCCAGCCCCTGCGTCAATTACCGGCACGTGTAGGAAGAAGACCGATAAAACCGAGGAAAATGCCCTTAACGTGACTGGAAAAGTCGTCTAGCTCGGTTAACATGCGCGCCAATTCATCGCTTCCAAGGCTGCGTTGTGTCTTTTGGTCCACCCTCACCGCGTTCACCGCTGCTGCTGGCGCTGATTTTCAGCCCGGCCTTGCTGGCCGACGACCTGTTCCTCGACAACGAGCCATTGCCGCAAGTCCTGACCGCCACGCGCCTGAAACAATCGCCGGCAGCGGTGCCGGGCAGTATGACGGTGCTCGACAGCGAACTGATCAAGGCCAGCGGCGCCCGGGACATCAGCGAGTTGCTGCGGCTGGTGCCGGGGATGATGGTCGGCAACATCAACGGCAATCAGGCCGTGGTGAACTACCACGGCACCAACGCCAGCGAAGCCCGGCGCATGCAGGTGTTGATCGATGGCCGCTCGGTGTACCGCGCCGGCCTGGCCACGGTGGACTGGAGCGATATTCCGGTGGCCATGGAAGACATCGAGCGCATCGAAGTCTTTCGCGGGCCGAACACCGTCAGCTACGGCGCCAACGCGCTGATGGCGGTGGTCAATATCATCACGCGCAACCCGGCGGACAGCCACGGCACCCGGATGAAAGTCACCCGGGGCCAGCGCGGCATCAACGATTTTTACGCCAGCCAGGGCACCGGTTGGGACGGCGGCGATCTGCGCCTGTCGCTGTCCGGCCAGCAAGATGACGGCTTCGATTCGGACCGTACTGGCGCCGATTATCGCGACAGTCGGCG
Source organism: Janthinobacterium sp. LPB2021202312-11-4 (assembly GCF_037049705.1). NCBI lineage: Bacteria > Pseudomonadati > Pseudomonadota > Betaproteobacteria > Burkholderiales > Oxalobacteraceae > Janthinobacterium > Janthinobacterium sp. LPB2021202312-11-4. The sequence goes on from NZ_JBAGKV010000009.1 coordinate 156,417, forward strand.
CCTGGACCGCTTCAACCTCGCGGTCAGCCAGACGCTCAACGACAGCCAAAGTATCGACTGGCAGTTGAATGCCAAGGACGGCACCAACCAGCGACCCTACACCTACCGCCCGGTGTTCTCCGGGATTACCGCTGCCGGGAACAATTCCGACGTGATCGCCAAGGATTACGCCGGCTCCCTGCGCTGGAACCTGGACATCAATCCCGAGCACAGCCTCTATATCCAGGGCTCGGCGCAACACTGGGATCGTCAGCAAACCTGGCGTGCCTGCGACGCCGAAGTGTCGTTCAGCCCGGAACTGACCGATCTGTGGCAACTCAACCCGAACTACGCCGAACGCCTGGCGCGCAATATGGAGCGCTACACCGGCCCCGGTGCCCCGGCAGGTACAGCGGCCGAGCAGGCGCTGGGCAATCAGGTGCTCAAGCAATGGAAAAATGGCGCCCGGCAAACCCTGTGCGGCGACATCGACCAAAGCGCCCGGGAATCGCGCTACGACCTCGAACTGCAAGACACCTTGAGCCTGTCCGATAGTCTGCGGTTGGTCAGCGGCATGAACTATCGTTACGACCGGGCAGACTCCGAGACCTACTTCAATGGCACGCTCGACGACACCACGTGGCGCACGTTCGGCCAGCTCGAGTGGCGCGCCAGCGAACACTGGCTGCTACAGGGCGGCGCCATGTTCGAAGACACGCAACTGACCGGCAGTTCGCTGACGCCACGGGTCGCGATCAATTATCTGATCAACCCGCGCCACGGCTTGCGCGCGGTGTATTCCGAGGCGATCCGCTCGCCGGACATGTTCGAAAACAATGTGAACTGGAGCTACCAGGTGACCAACCTGCGGCCCAGCGCCTATGGCCAAAGTAGCGCCCGTTACTTTGTGAAGACCCGTGGTCCCGGCGACCTCGACAAGGAGCGCATGCGTTCCCGGGAACTGGGCTACAACGGTTTCTTCGCCGAGCTCGGACTGGCCGTGGACGTGAAGCTGTTCTACGACGAAATCACCGGCATGATCAGCGAGCCGCTGCGCAATAACCAGTACATCGCCAGCAACGCCAACACCTCGCGGTTCAGCGGCACGGAAACCCAGCTCGACTGGCGCTTGAGCAATGCCGATCGCCTGCGCCTGACCTATGCCTACGTCGACGCCAAGGCCAGTAACCCGCTGGACCAGCGCCAGACCGCGCGCAACAGCGGTTCCGCCGGTTGGCTGCGGGACTGGGGCCAGGGCTGGAACAGCGCGCTCTTCTATTATGGTGACGACGCCCTCAACGGCTACCGCTTCGAAGGGGTCGACACGCGCATCGCCAAGCGCATCGGCCTGGGCAAGGCCAGCCTGGAACTGGCCGGCGTGATGCAACAGCGCCTCGACCACCAGCCGACCACCTTCGTCGACAATAACTACGACGAGCGCCGGGTGCTCTACTTCAGCGCGGAGCTGGAGTTCTAATGCAGCCTCAGTCACGGAAGACGCCAACCCTACGCCGCCGGCTGATCGGAGTGTGCCTGGCCATCGGCGGTCTGCTGTGGGGCTTGACGGCCAGTGGCGCCGACATTCTGTTGACCGGCGCCGAGGACAGCCCCGGCGTGCAAACCTTCATCCAGGCCCTGAGCGAGCGGCGCCCCACCGACAATGTGCGTTTCCAGCCGCTGGCGAGCCTGCCGGTGCCGGGCCAGTTACCCAGCGCGACGCGTTTGATTCTGCTTGACCTGCCGAGCCTCGACTGGCGCCTGCAAGACAGCCAGGGCCCGGCGACACTGGTGCTGCGCATCAGTCGCCTGCAAGCGCGGCAACGCTTGAGCAATGTATTGCCGGCGCGCCTGAGCCTGCTGTGGAGCGATCCACCGCTGCAACGGCAATTGCGCCTGACGCGGTTGATCCTGCCGCAGGTGCGCCGGGTCGGCGTGTTGTATGACCGCCACAGTGAATTTCTCTTGAAAGAACTGCGCCTCGCCGCCCTGCCCCTGGGCCTTGAGATCGTCACCGAACGTTGGGACAACACCAGCGACAGCCGCCCGTTGCAGGCGCTGCTGAAAAACAGCGACGTGCTGTTGGCCCTGGACGATCCGGACCTGTACAACCCGAAAACCGCGAAAAATCTGTTGCTCAGCAGCTACGGACGACAGATGGCGCTGATCGGTCCGAACGCCGGTTTCGTCAAGGCCGGCAGCCTGGCCAGCACCTACAGCGACCAGAGCGACTGGCTGGCGGTCCTCGACGATTTGCTCGACCGGCCGCCGGCCACCTGGCCACGCACGCTCTACCCCAACCACTTCAAAGTCTTAAGCAATCCGCAAGTGGCTCGTTCATTAGGTATTGAACAGATGGATGAAGCATCGGTCGCCTCTCAGTTGGCCGAAGGAGAAAGCCACCCATGACCTTTCGTCGCTGGGACATCAACACCCGCACCCAAATCATTAGCCTCGGCCCTGCCCTGTTGCTGACGCTGCTGCTGATCAGTTTCTTCACGTTCGTGCGCATTCAGGACCTGCGCCAGGAGCTCAACCACACCGGTCAACTGATCGCCAACCAACTGGCGCCCGCCACCGAATACGGGGTGATTTCCGGCAACAACGACGTGCTGGAAAGTTTGCTCAAAGCCACCCTGGCCACGCCGAATGTGCGGTTCCTGGAAGTCCAGGACAACGCCAACCGGATTCTGGTGTACGTGGAGCAACCGTCGGAATCCCACAACCGCTCCCAGCAGGTCGAAGTGTTCCAGGCGCCGGTGCGCTTGCAACGGATCGCGCTGAACAATGACTTCTTCCAGAACACCCGGACCTCGGTCGCTGCGCCGAGCGAGGATTACCTGGGGCGGGTGATCGTCGGCCTGTCCAACGACGCTTTCAGCCAGCGCCAGCAAGAGATTCTGTTCAAGGCCGGCATCCTCGCCTTGTTTGCCCTGCTGTTTACCTTTCTGCTGGCCCGGCGCCTGGCGGGCAGTCTGTCGCAGCCGATCCGCAACATCGGCAACGCGGTCAAGGCGATCCAGAAAGGCGACTACACCACGCCGCTGCCGATCGTCGACGACACCGAACTGGGGGCCTTGTCGCAACACATCAACAACCTCGCCGAAGGCCTCGAACAGGCCAGCCGCGAACAGCAACAGGCGATGTCGCAGTTGATCCAGACCCGCGAAGAGGCGGAAAAGGCCAACAACGCCAAATCCGATTTCCTGGCGATGATGAGCCACGAACTGCGCACGCCCATGAACGGCGTGCTGGGCATGTTGCAGTTGCTCGAAACCACCGACATGACCGAGGAGCAGATCGAGTACGCGGCGCTGGCCTCGGAGTCCACCGAACACTTGCTCAAGGTCATCAACGACATTCTCGATTTCTCGCGCATCGAGCGTTCGGAACTGGAGTTGGAGCACATTCCGTTCAACCTCGCGGACCTGATCATCAGTTGTGCCCAGTCCTTCCAGCACAGTGCGGTGCAACGCAAACTCGACCTTGAGCTGTTGATCCCTGACGACATGCGCGCCTTGCAGGTGCAGGGTGACCCGACGCGGATCAGGCAGATTCTGGTCAACCTGGTCGGCAACGCGCTGAAGTTCACCGAACAGGGCCGCGTGACCATCGAGCCGCAGTGGCAATCCCTGGATCACGAATTGCTGTGGTTTACCTGCACCGTGCGCGACAGCGGCATCGGTATTTCGGCCGAACGCCTGGAATTGATGTTCAACGCGTTCCAGCAGGCCGACAGTTCCATTTCAAGACGTTACGGCGGCACCGGGCTCGGTTTGCCGATTGCCCGCACCCTGGCCGAGCGCATGGGCGGCACGTTGCGGGCCCAGAGCGAGGAAGGTCGCGGCTCGGTGTTCACCCTGGAAATCCCCCTCGCCCTTTATAAGCAGGCGCTGCCGGAGCTGGCACCGCCACGGGCACCGACGGGCAGTGGCCACGGTGAAGGACGCAACGTTCTGTTGGTGGAGGACAACCCGGTGAACCAGACGGTGATTGAAGCGATGTTGCGCAGCCTGGGCTTTACGGTGAGCGTGGCCAGCGATGGCGCGCAGGCGGTGCGCAGTGCCGAGAGTCTGATTTTCGAGGCAATTTTGATGGACTGCCGGTTGCCGATCATCGATGGCTACGAAGCGACCCGACAGATCCGCCAACTGCCCGGCTGCCAGGACGTGCCGATCATCGCTTTGACGGCCAATGCCTTGCAGGGCGACCGCGAAGCGTGCCTGTCGGCGGGCATGAATGATTACCTGGCCAAGCCTTTCAAACGCACTGATCTGCAGCAAATTTTGCAGCGATGGGTGCAGTAGTCCTGTCCTTTCGGCTATCTGCGACTGGCGTGAAAGGCGAAAGTGCGGCAGTCTTAGGCACCCGAACAGGCCCGAAAAGGGGCTTGAATAATAATTTCAGTGCACAAGTGTACATTCATGTCCTTGGTGCTGTGACTTTCACCACAACGCAATAGTCTATGAGTAGGCTGCTGACTCGAGGCATGAACGCTTCGATCGGCCGGGAAGATTCGCCCCACCCTGCCGCACGGGACTATTGAGGAGCTCGCATGACCAAACAAAACGCCTTTACTCGGGAAGACCTGCTGCGCTGCAGTCGCGGTGAGCTGTTCGGCCCAGGTAACGCGCAACTGCCCGCCCCGAACATGCTGATGGTGGATCGCATCACCCATATCAGCGAAGAGGGTGGCAAGTACGGCAAGGGTGAATTGGTCGCCGAGCTGGATATCACTCCAGACCTGTGGTTCTTCGCCTGCCACTTCGAAGGTGATCCGGTGATGCCGGGCTGCCTGGGCCTCGATGCCATGTGGCAACTGGTCGGCTTCTTCCTGGGCTGGCAAGGCCTGCCGGGCCGTGGTCGTGCACTGGGTTCGGGCGAAGTGAAGTTCTTTGGTCAGGTCCTGCCGACCGCCAAGAAAGTTACGTATAACATTCAGATCAAGCGCGTCCTCAAAGGCAAGCTGAACCTCGCAATCGCCGATGGTTCGGTCAGTGTCGACGGCCGCGAAATCTACACCGCCGAAGGCCTCCGGGTCGGCGTGTTCACCTCCACTGAAAACTTCTAAGGGTTATCCGCATGCGCCGCGTCGTTATCACTGGTCTGGGCATCGTTTCGTGCCTGGGCAATGACAAAGAGACCGTCTCCGCTAACCTGCGTGCAAGCCGCCCTGGCATCCGGTTCAACCCGGAATATGCCGAAATGGGTCTGCGTAGCCAGGTTTCCGGCTCCATTGACCTTCCCCTCGAAGAGTTGATCGATCGCAAGATCTATCGCTTCGTTGGCCACGCCGCGGCTTACGCCTACCTGGCCATGAAAGACGCCATCGCCGACTCCGGTCTGACCGATGAGCAAGTCTCCAACCCGCGTACCGGCCTGATCGCCGGTTCCGGTGGCGCCTCCACGCTGAACCAGATGGAAGCGCTGGACATCCTGCGCGAGAAAGGCGTGAAGCGCGTTGGCCCGTACCGTGTAACGCGGACCATGGGCAGCACCGTTTCCGCCTGCCTGGCCACGCCGTTCAAGATCAAGGGCGTGAACTACTCGATCTCCTCCGCTTGCGCCACCAGTGCTCACTGCATCGGTACTGCGGTTGAGCAGATCCAGCTGGGCAAGCAGGACATCGTGTTTGCAGGCGGCGGTGAAGAAGAACATTGGAGCCAGTCGTTCCTGTTCGACGCCATGGGCGCGCTGTCGACCCAGTACAACGAAACCCCGGAAAAAGCATCCCGTGCCTACGACGCCAAGCGTGACGGTTTCGTCATCGCCGGCGGTGGCGGCATGGTCGTGGTCGAGGAGCTGGAACACGCCTTGGCCCGTGGTGCAAAAATCTACGCGGAAATCGTCGGCTACGGCGCGACTTCCGACGGCTACGACATGGTTGCGCCAAGCGGCGAAGGCGCCATCCGCTGCATGCAGATGGCCATGGCCACCGTTGATACCCCGATCGACTACCTGAACACCCATGGCACCTCGACTCCGGTCGGCGACTCCAAGGAAATGGAAGGCGTGCGCGCGGTATTCGGCGACAAGGCTCCGGCTATCAGCTCTACCAAGAGCCTGTCGGGTCACTCCCTGGGCGCCGCTGGCGTTCACGAAGCGATCTACTGCCTGCTGATGATGGAAGGCAACTTCATGGCGGGTTCCGCCAACATCGACGAACTGGACCCGGAAGTGGCAGACATGCCGATCCTGACCAAGACTCGCGAAGACGCCACCATCAACACCGTGATGAGCAACAGCTTCGGTTTCGGTGGCACCAACGCCACGCTGGTACTGAAGCGCTGGGCTGGCAAGTAACACCCTGCCCCGTTCGCTGCACACAAAAACGCCCCGACTGGTTCGGGGCGTTTTTTTGCCTTGAGAAAATGCCTACGCCTTCATCCCACTGTAGGAGCTGCCGAAGGCTGCGATCTTTTGATCTTGAGAGTCAAAAGATCGCAGCCTTCGGCAGCTCCTACGGGTTTTTGTGTTCCGCTCAGGTGGTGCGTTGGCAGTGGTTTTGTTCACCGCGAACATGAAACTTTTGTCATCCAGCTCAGGAGCCTGCGACCAAATGTCGCGTGTTTAGCGGGCTGCAGGACTTTTGCGGATTTCGCAAATATTCGTTACCGAACTCAAGTGTTTACTTAGCAAGCTAACCAAACATATAACAGAGTCCTGCACACGCCTTGGTGCAGGTAACTGAGATTGGAGCTAGCAGATGACTGTAAAAGTAACTGAACGCGACGATTCACATATGTCCCATGAAGGCGTAGCCGCCGGTATCCGCATCTGGGATGTGCATCAACAAGACTTGCTGGTCGGTATGTTCCACTCCGAGACCGACGCCCACAACTACAAGTGCGAACTGGAAACACTGGAGCAACAACGCGAACGACGCTCCGCTTGAGCAACTACAGCATTGAAAACGACAAACCCCGCCATGAGCGGGGTTTGTCGTTGTTGCAGGCCTTAAAGGCTTACCACATCAGATCGTCAGGGATCTGATAGGCCGCGTATGGATCGTCCTCGGCCGCCACTTCCTCAGTCTTGACGTTGAGCTGCACGATCCGCTGCGGATCACGCTCCTGGATCTTCAGGGCCGCCTCACGGGGGATCACTTCGTAACCGCCGCCATGGTGCACGATCGCCAGGAAACCATTGCTGAGCTGGTTGCGCATCAGCGTGTTGACGGAGATGCGCTTGACCTTCTTGTCGTCAACGAAGTTGTAGTAGTCCTCGGTGGTCAGTTTCGGCAGGCGCGAGACTTCGATCAATTGCTTGACCTGGGCGGCGCGGGCCTTGGCCTCGACCTTCTCCTGCTGCAAGCGATTTAGCTCCTGGTCGCGCTTGACCTTCTCGGCCAAGGCTTCCTGGGCCAGGCGCTGCTGGGTGTCGTCCTGTTCGATCTGGCCTTTGTGGACCAGACGTTGCTGCTTTTGTTTGTCTTTGCTGACCTGTTTGGCCTGCTTTTGGTTGACCAGCCCTACTTTGAGCAACTGGTCGCGAAGGGAAATGCTCATGGTGCTTATTTCTCACTTAGGCAACTGCTCAACCGCAGCTGGGCAAATTCTTTTCCTGACGTTTGGCTTCGCCCCACAGGGCGTCCAACTCTTCGAGGGTGCAATCTTCTATGGGACGGTGGGTGTCGCGCAATGCCTGTTCGATAAAACGGAAGCGACGTTCAAACTTGCTGTTGGCGCCACGCAAAGCCGTTTCCGGATCGACCTTCAGGTGTCGCGCCAGATTGACCACCGAAAACAGCAAATCACCGACCTCGTCGGCAATCGCTGCCGAGTCGTTATCGGCCATGGCTTCGAGCACTTCATCGAGTTCTTCACGAACCTTGTCCAGCACCGGCAATGCGTCCGGCCAGTCGAAACCGACCTGCCCGGCGCGCTTCTGCAACTTGGCCGAACGGGACAACGCCGGCAGCGCGGCAGGGACGTCATCGAGCAAGGACAGTTGCTGCGGCGCCGCCGATTTCTCCGCGCGCTCCTGGGCCTTGATCTCTTCCCAGCGCTGCTTGACCTGTTCTTCATTCAGACGCGGGACGTCCAGCGGCGCGTACAGATCGCCGGTAGGAAACACGTGCGGATGACGGCGGATCAACTTGCGGGTGATGCTGTCGATGACACCGGCGAATTCGAAACGCCCTTCTTCCCGGGCCAACTGACTGTAATAAACCACCTGGAACAGCAAATCCCCCAACTCACCCTGCAAGTGATCGAAGTCGCCGCGCTCGATGGCGTCGGCGACTTCGTAGGCTTCCTCCAGGGTGTGCGGGACGATGGTCGCGTAAGTTTGCTTGATGTCCCACGGGCAGCCGTACTGCGGGTCGCGCAGGCGGCTCATCAGGTGCAGCAAATCTTCAAGGCTGTACATCAAATTCTCTCGTTCAAACGCCGAACTCCCTGTAGGAGCTGCCGAAGGCTGCGATCTTTTGATTTTAAAAACAAGATCAAAAGATCGCAGCCTTCGGCAGCTCCTACAGGGAGACCGACCGCCGCTTATGGCGTGCGGTTACGCCGGGTTTCGATGATGTTCGGCAACTGGGAAATGCGCCCCAGCAAACGACCCAATGCATCCAGCCCCGGAATCTCGATGGTCAGGGACATCAACGCGGTGTTGTCCTCTTTGTTCGAGCGGGTGTTGACCGCCAGCACGTTGATCCGCTCGTTGAGCAGCACTTGCGACACGTCACGCAGCAGACCGGAACGGTCGTAGGCGCGGATGATGATGTCCACCGGATAGGTGAGCACCGGCACCGGGCCCCAGCTGACCTGAATGATCCGCTCCGGCTCGCGCCCGCCCAGTTGCAGCACCGAGGCGCAGTCCTGACGGTGAATGCTCACGCCACGGCCCTGGGTGATGTAGCCGACGATGGCATCACCCGGCAGCGGCTGGCAGCAGCCGGCCATTTGGGTCATCAGGTTGCCGACGCCCTGAATCTGAATGTCGCCGCGCTTGCCCGGTTTGTAGCCGGTGGCTTTGCGCGGGATCAGTTCCAGTTGTTCGTTACCACGTTCCGGCTCGACCAGTTGCTGGGCCAGGTTGACCAGTTGCGCCAGGCGCAAATCCCCGGCACCGAGGGCGGCGAACATGTCCTCGGCGGTTTTCATGTTGGCTTTTTCGGCCAACTTGTCGAAATCCACCGCCGGCAGACCGAGACGCGTGAGTTCGCGTTCGATCAAGGTTTTACCCGCCGCGACGTTCTGGTCGCGAGCCTGCAATTTGAACCAGTGAACGATCTTCGCCCGCGCTCGCGAGGTGGTGACGTAGCCCAGGTTCGAGTTCAGCCAGTCGCGGCTCGGGGTGCCGTGCTTGCTGGTGATGATCTCGACTTGCTCACCAGTTTGCAGGCTGTAGTTGAGCGGTACGATGCGTCCGTTGATCTTCGCGCCGCGGCAGTTGTGGCCGATTTCGGTGTGAACGCGGTAGGCGAAGTCCAGCGGCGTCGAGCCTTTCGGCAAGTCGATGGCGTGACCGTCCGGGGTGAAGATGTAGACCCGGTCCGGCTCGATATCGACCCGCAGCTGTTCCGCCAGGCCGCCGATGTCGCCGAGTTCTTCGTGCCACTCCAGCACCTGACGCAGCCACGAGATTTTCTCTTCGTACTGGTTGGAGCCGGCCTTGACGTCGGTGCCCTTGTAGCGCCAGTGCGCGCAAACCCCCAGTTCGGCTTCTTCGTGCATGGCGTGCGTGCGGATCTGCACTTCCAGCACTTTGCCCTCCGGGCCGATGACTGCGGTGTGCAGCGAGCGGTAGCCGTTCTCTTTCGGGTTGGCGATGTAGTCGTCGAATTCTTTCGGGATGTGCCGCCACAAGGTGTGGACGATGCCGAGCGCGGTGTAGCAATCGCGCATTTCCGGCACCAGCACGCGAACGGCGCGCACGTCGTAGATCTGGCTGAATTCCAGACCCTTGCGCTGCATTTTGCGCCAGATCGAATAGATGTGTTTGGCCCGGCCGCTGATGTCCGCATCGACGCCAGTGGCGGTCAGCTCATTCTTGAGCTGGCTCATCACGTCGGCGATGAAACGCTCGCGATCGAGTCGCCGCTCATGCAGCAACTTGGCGATCTGCTTGTATTGGTCAGGCTCAAGGTAACGGAAGGACAAGTCCTCCAGTTCCCACTTGATATGACCGATACCGAGGCGATGGGCGAGCGGCGCGTAGATGTCGAAGACTTCACGGGCCACGCGGTTGCGTTTCTCGTCGTCGGCGGTTTTCACCGCACGGATCGCGCAGGTGCGTTCGGCCAGTTTGATCAGCGCGACGCGAACGTCATCGACCATCGCCACGAGCATCTTGCGCAGGTTTTCGACCTGGCCTTGAGTGCCCAGCACCAGGGATTGACGGGGGCTCAGGCTGGCGCTGATCGCCGCCATGCGCAACACACCGTCGATGAGTTTGGTGACGACTGGACCGAAGCGCTGGCTGACTGCCGGCAATTGGATCTGGCCTTCGCGCACGCCGCGATACAGGATCGCGGCGACCAACGAATCCTGATCGAGTTTGAGGTCGGCGAGAATCTCGGCGATCTCAAGGCCCGTGCGGAAACTCGACGTCCCTTCGGACCAGAGATTTTTCGCCGCATTGGCCTGTTGTTCAGACGAACGAGCGAACTCGCACGCTTCTTTCAAGGCTTCGCGATCCAGTGCCTGATCGACAATGACCGCGTGATCGAGCCAAGCCTCGAGATTGATACTGCCGTCGGTGTTGATCGGCTGGTGTGCTCTCACCTGTACCATCTTGCTTTACCTTCCCTACGACGCAGATTCAATGCGTCAAAATCGCTGACCTTTGATGCCCGTGAGCCCGCGCCGGGCTGGTGCGCGGCTGCACGGGCGGCCAGTCGGACCAGACGAGCCGTCCTAGCTCGCTTCAAATAACGCCATGGCCTCGACATGTGCCGTTTGAGGAAACATATCGAGAATCCCGGCACGTTTTAACCGGTAGCCCTGCTTAATCAATTCGACCGTGTCGCGCGCCAGCGTTGCAGGGTTGCACGACACGTACACCAACCGTTTGGCGCCCAGGGATGCCAGCTTGCGCACCACCTCGAAAGCACCGTCCCGTGGTGGGTCCAAGAGTACCGCACAAAAGCCTTCGCTGGCCCATTCGGCATCGGCCAAAGGCTGGGATAAATCGGCCTGAAAAAACCTGGCGTTATGCAGATTGTTGCTAGCGGCGTTGGCAGCGGCCCGTTCGACCATCGCCTGCACGCCCTCCACCGCCACCACTTCGCGAACAGCTTTGGCCAGCGGCAGGGCAAAATTGCCCAAGCCACAGAACAGATCCAGCACGCGCTGATCAGCTTCAGGTTTCAACCAATCCAGGGCCTGGGCAACCATCGCTTCGTTGACCCCGGCGTTGACCTGGATGAAATCCCCTGGCCGATACGCCAGGTTCAAGTCCCACTGCTCCAGGCGATAACCCAGTGCCTGATCGGCTTCGACCGGTTGCGGCTCGCCGTCGCCATGCAGCCACAATTGGGCTTCATGGAACGCACAGAAATCCTTGAGGATTGTCATGTCGGCGTCGGACAACGGCGCCATGTGCCGCAGCAACACCGCCAGGGACGATCCACTGAACAACTCCACATGCCCCAGCGCCTGAGGTTTGCTCAAGCGGCGAAGCATCTCCGGCAAGCGGCTCATGATCGGTTGCAAGGGCTGTACCAGCACCGTGCACTCAGTGATCGCGACGATGTCCTGACTGCCTGCGGCGCGGAAACCGACCTCGAGTTTTTTCGCCTTCATGTCCCAACGCACCGCCACTCGGGCGCGACGCCGGTAACCGAACTCAGGACCACTTAACGGCGCGGCCCACTCTTCTGGTTCAACGCCCGCGACCTTGGACAATTGCTCGGCGAGCATGCGCTGTTTCAGGGCGAGCTGTTCGTTGTGGGGCAGATGCTGCACGCTGCAACCGCCACAGCGACCGGCGTGCGGGCACGGTGCCGGGCGCCGCAATTCGCTGGCCTGGAATACCCGCTCGGTGCGCGCCTCGACCACTTTGCCGTGGGCACCCAACACCCGCGCCTCGACGTCTTCACCGGCCAATGCGCCGATGACGAACCAGGTTCGACCTTCAAAAAACGCGATACCGCGACCGTCATTCGCCAGGCGCTCGATGCTCAAGCGCTGCTTCTTGCCGGTCGGAATTTGCGGGGCCTTGCTGCCGCCCGTGGGCTGGAAGCGCAGGCCTCTCTCTTGCTTGGCCATCAGTTGGGCGCGTCGAAAATGCCGGTCGACAAGTAACGGTCGCCACGGTCGCAGATGATCGCGACGATCACCGCGTTTTCAACTTCCTGGGACAGGCGCAGCATCGCTGCCACCGCACCGCCCGAGGACACGCCACAAAAAATGCCTTCTTCGCGGGCCAGACGACGGGTCACGTCTTCGGCTTCGCTTTGCGCCATGTCGACAATGCGGTCGACACGATCGGCTTGATAAATCTTCGGCAGGTATTCCTGCGGCCAGCGACGAATACCCGGAATCGCCGAGCCTTCCATCGGTTGCAGGCCGACGATCTGCACGTTGTCGTTCTGCTCTTTCAAGTAGCGCGACACGCCCATGATGGTGCCGGTGGTGCCCATCGAACTGACGAAATGGGTGATAGTGCCCTCGGTCTGGCGCCAGATTTCCGGGCCGGTGGTGGTGTAGTGCGCTTCAGGGTTGTCCCCGTTGGCAAACTGGTCCAGCACCTTGCCACGGCCTTCGGCTTCCATCCGCTGGGCGAGGTCGCGCGCGCCTTCCATGCCTTCTTCCTGGGTGACCAGAATCAGCTCGGCGCCATAGGCCGTCATCGCGGCTTTACGTTCGGCGCTGGAGTTGTCCGGCATGATCAGGATCATCTTGTAACCCTTGATGGCGGCGGCCATGGCCAGCGCAATCCCGGTGTTACCGGACGTCGCTTCGATCAGCGTGTCGCCGACATGGATCTGCCCGCGCAACTCGGCGCGAGTGATCATCGACAGCGCCGGCCGGTCCTTGACCGAACCCGCCGGGTTGTTCCCTTCGAGCTTGAGCAAAAGGGTGTTGCTGGTGGCGCCAGGCAGGCGCTGCAAACGAACCAGCGGAGTGTTGCCGACGCAATCGGCGATGGTTGGGTACTGCAAGGTCATGGCGTATTCGCAATCCAGACTGCGGGGGCGCCTATCATACCGGCAAACCTTCGCAGGCCATATCACGCAAAGTGCGATGCTTATGGCTTATGGGAATAAGCGTCTGAATCAGGCTTCTTCCTCCTGCGCGATGTTGAGCGCGTAGAACTCATGCAGCTTGGCCTGCAACAGCTGTTTGTCCGGAAGTTGGACCTGATATTCAGCGATCAATGCGGGCGACAGGCTACGGTTTAGGGCGTACTCGACCACTTCGTCCTTCTTGCTGGCACAAAGCAGCACACCAATGGCTGGGTTTTCGTGGGGCTTACGTACATTGCGATCCAGTGCTTCCAGATAGAAGTCCAGCTTGCCCAAATACTCCGGCTCAAAACGACCGACCTTGAGTTCAATGGCCACCAGACAATTGAGCCCACGGTGGAAGAACAACAGGTCCAGAGCGAAATCCCGCCCGCCGACTTGCAGTGGATATTGCGAGCCGACAAAGCAGAAATCGCGGCCCAACTCGATCAGGAATTCTTTGAGGCGGGCCAGCAATCCTTTATGCAGATCGGTTTCGGCATGACGACCGGGCAAGCCGAGAAACTCGACCATGTACGCGTCTCGGAATATCTCCATTGCCGCAGGGTGGGTTTGTCGCAGCGCTGTTGAGACTTTTGCCGGTTGGGTCACACTGCGCTCGAACAAAGCGGCTTTGAACTGACGCTCCAGCTCGCGCTTCGACCACTTCTCCTGGACGGCCATGCGAAGGTAAAACTCCCGCTCTTCCGGGGTTTTGCCCTGACTGAAAATAACCAGATTATGGGTCCAGGATAATTGTCTCACCAGTGGTGAGACTTTCTCGTCGCCCCGGTAAGTCTCGTAGAACTGACGCATGCGGAACAGATTGGGCCGGGCGAAACCACGCAACCCTGGTTGAGTCTGAGCCAGATGCTCAGCCAGTTGACTGACCACCGAATCGCCCCATTCGGCTTTTTCCAGCTTGCGACTGATGTAGCCACCGACCTGCCAATACAGCTCGATCAGTTGGGTGTTCACCGTTTGAATGGCCTGCTGCCTGGCACCGTGAATCAGCGCCAGCACTTCATTAAAACGGTCTTCGGTTGTGTTGCCGGGAACGCTGGGTGCACTCATGCCCAACTCCTTGAGGACGGGAAAAGCGAGAGCTTAAACCTTCAAGGAAGCGTTAAAACGCCGTCTAAACCCTTTAGGAAATGTCGTACAACAACTCCCGAACGGTCGGGCAAGATCTGTGAATGGGAGGGCCTCTTCGCGAGCAAGCCCGCTCCCACAAGGGATTACACTATTTGTGGGCGACAGAGACCTATTGTGGGAGCGGGCTTGCTCGCGAAGGCGTCATCACTCTCGCCATCAATATCCGCCACCAACCGCATATTCAGCCGCAGCCCGGCCCCAGTGTTCTCAGCCCAAAGCACCCCGCCCTGGCGCTGCACCGCGTTTCTGGCAATGCTCAATCCCAACCCGAAGCCACCATTGCCCGGCCGCGAGCCATCCAGTCGAATGAACGGCGAGAAGATCCGTTCCAGATCCGCCTCAGCCACCCCGCCGCCCTGATCGTCCAGCCACAAATGCCAGAACTCGCCCTCACGCCGGCCACCAAGGCTGACAACGCCGCCGCCGGGAGAATGACGAATCGCATTGCGCAGAATATTTTCCAGCGCCTGGGCCAGGGTGTTCAGATGACCGCGCACCCAGCACGACGAATCCACCGCACAGTGCAATTGACTCGCCGGCCAGCCACTTTCATAGCAGGCGTTTTCCGTGAGCATGTCCCACAGCGCCTGGACCTGGATCGATTCGTCGGGCAGCCGCGTGCGCTCGGTGTCGAGCCAGGCCAGCTGCAGGGTGTCTTCCACCAGCCGCTGCATGCCATCGACCTCGCGACCAATGCGCTCACGCAAGTGCACCAGCCCCTGCTCGCTTTCGCTGGCCACCCGCAGGCGACTGAGCGGTGTGCGCAATTCGTGGGACAGGTCGCGTAGCAGTTGTTGTTGCAGGGCCACAGTGCTTTGCAGGCGCTCGGCCATGTGGTCGAAGGCCCGGCCCAGTTCGCCCAGTTCATCCGTGCGGTTGGTGGTGTGACTCGACAGACGCACGCCCAACTGATCGGCGCGCCAGGCGTTGGCTTGTTCGCGCAACTGGTTCAACGGCACCACCAGCAAACGGTACAAACCGACGCACAACAGCAAGGTGAACAGCCCGGGAATCACGCCGTTGGTGATCACCCGCCAGAACACCCGGTACTGCCCGGGCATGAAACGTTTCGGCAGTTCGATCACCAGGCT
This sequence comes from Janthinobacterium sp. LPB2021202312-11-4, assembly GCF_037049705.1. Classification (NCBI taxonomy): domain Bacteria; kingdom Pseudomonadati; phylum Pseudomonadota; class Betaproteobacteria; order Burkholderiales; family Oxalobacteraceae; genus Janthinobacterium; species Janthinobacterium sp. LPB2021202312-11-4. Next base: position 171,813 of record NZ_JBAGKV010000009.1, read on the forward strand.
GCCGGCGGCCGAATCATTGGGAAACGGTACTCGCAGCCACGGCAAACCCTGGGTATGGCGACTGGTCGGCCAATCGAGGCCACGCAGGAAGGTCAGGCGCTGGACTTCCTTTTCCACCAGCGGATAGCTGCTCAAAGACTGCAAATCGCGGCCAATCACACCGATCCAGGTCCGCTCATGCTGGCCAACACTGTGCAACCAGGCATCGACGCCTTCATTCTTGCCCTCATTCCAGGCCTGTTCCGCCTCGGCGGCATAACGCGTGAGGGTGCCCCGGGCCTCGTCGGACAGGAACAGGTTTTTCTGCTCCATGTAACGGCCCCAAGACCAGCTCAGCCAGATCATCAGCAAACAGAACGCCACCAACAGGCACGCCAGTTTCCAGAACAGCGAGTGCCGCCCAGGCAGGTCAGACCATTTCATCAGCGACACTCAACACATAACCCTTGCCCCAGACTGTACGCACTTCGCGCTCGGTGTAGCCGATAGCCTTGAGCTTGCGGCGGATCTGGCTGATGTGCATGTCGAGGCTGCGGTCATGCGCCGCGTAGCCCCGCTGCAATACCTGCTGGTAAAGGAAGGCCTTGCTCAGCACTTCGTCGTTGTTGCGGTTGAGGGTTTCCAGCAGGCGGAACTCGCTGCGGGTCAGGCCGGCGGCTTGCTCGCGGTAGAAGACTTCGCACTGGTCATCGTCGAACAACAGGCTGTGGATTTGAGCAACGATCGGTGCCGACACGGGCCGGCGATCGAACGCTACCCGGCGCAGGATCGCTTCGATGCGCACCCGCAACTCGGCCATGCTGAAGGGTTTGGGCAGGTAATCGTCGGCGCCCAGGCGAAAACCGCTGATGCGATCGGCCTCGGCGCCCAGGGCCGACATCAGCACCACCGGGGTGGCGTGGCTCTGGCGTAATTGGGTCAACACGTTCAGCCCGTCCAGCCCCGGCAGCAGAATGTCCATCAGCACCAGGTCGAACGGTTGCCCCCGGGCGATGGCCAGGCCTTCCTGGCCGTTCTGGCACCAGGTCACCTGAAAACCGCAACGGCCCAGGTGCTCGTGAACATACGCACCGAGCACGAGGTCGTCTTCTATAGACAGGATACGAGGAGTGCCAGCAGTGTTGGGAGTCATGACTATCTGCAAATAATTCTCAGTTGGCGATTATTCAAGATTGCCTCCTCAGGGGCAACCCAAGGTTTGCCCGGCAGGCAAAACCGGCGATCCAGCCGACGAATGACGACATCAATTTTACGAACAATGCCCGCAAGCAAATCGCTACACTGCGCAAGTGGTGCGTGCCGGATGCACGCGCGGGTCTATAAATAGCGGGATGCAGGAGAAATGCGTGCTCAAGAAACTGGGAATTAAAGGCCGCGTGCTGTTGCTGACCTTGTTGCCCACCAGCCTGATGGCGTTGGTGCTCGGCGGCTATTTCACCTGGATGCAGCAATCGGACCTGCAAGCCCAGCTCATGCAGCGCGGCGAGATGATCGCCGAGCAACTGGCGCCTTTGGTGGCCCCGGCCATGGGCCACAAAGACACCGAGCTGCTGGAGCGCATCGCCACCCAGTCGCTGGAACAGACCGACGTGCGCGCCGTGACTTTCCTCGCCCCCGACCGCACTCCCCTGGCCCACGCCGGCCCGACCATGCTCAATGCCGCACCGATCGGCAACAGCTCGCAGATGCTGCGGCGCAGCGGCAACGACGCGACCCGCTACTTGCTGCCAGTATTCGGCAAGCATCGCAACCTGGCCGGCGACGTGATTCCCGACGAAGCCGACCGCCTGCTCGGCTGGGTCGAACTCGAACTGTCCCACAACGGCATGCTGCTGCGCGGTTACCGCAGCCTGTTTGCCAGCCTGCTGCTGATCGGCGCCGGTCTGGCCGGCGCGGCATTGCTGGCCTTGCGCATGGGCCGCACCATCAACCGGCCGATCAGCCAGATCAAACTGGCGGTGGCACAACTCAAGGACGGTCACCTGGAAACCCGCCTGCCGCCCCTCGGCAGCCAGGAGCTGGATGAGCTGGCGTCGGGCATCAACCGCATGGCCGGCACCCTGCAAAACGCCCAGGAAGAATTGCAACACAGCGTCGATCAAGCCACCGAAGACGTGCGCCAGAACCTCGAAACCATCGAGATCCAGAACATCGAGCTGGACCTGGCGCGCAAGGAAGCCCTGGAGGCGAGCCGGATCAAATCCGAGTTCCTGGCCAACATGAGCCACGAAATCCGCACGCCGCTCAACGGCATTCTCGGCTTCACCCACCTGCTGCAAAAAAGCGAGTTGACCCCGCGCCAGCTCGACTACCTCGGCACCATCGAGAAATCCGCCGACAGCCTGCTGGGGATCATCAACGAGATTCTCGACTTCTCGAAAATCGAGGCCGGCAAACTGGTGCTCGACAACATTCCCTTCAACCTGCGCGACTTGCTGCAAGACACCCTGACCATCCTCGCCCCCGCCGCCCACGCCAAACAATTGGAACTGGTGAGCCTGGTCTATCGCGACACGCCGCTGTCGCTGGTGGGTGATCCGCTGCGGCTCAAGCAGATCCTGACCAACCTGGTCAGCAATGCGATCAAGTTCACCCGCGAAGGCACCATCGTCGCCCGGGCCATGCTTGAAGAAGAACACGAAGACAGCGTGCAACTGCGCATCAGCATCCAGGACACCGGCATCGGCCTGTCGAACCAGGACGTGCGCGCCTTGTTCCAGGCGTTCAGCCAAGCGGATAACTCGCTGTCGCGCCAACCCGGCGGCACCGGTCTGGGGCTGGTGATTTCCAAGCGCCTGATCGAACAGATGGGCGGCGAGATTGGCGTGGACAGCACGCCGGGCGAAGGTTCGGAATTCTGGATCAGCCTGAGCCTGCCGAAAACCCGCGACGACGCCGAAGACCTGCCCGGCCCGCCGTTGCTCGGGCGCCGTGTCGCAGTGCTGGAAAACCACGAACTGGCCCGTCAGGCGTTGCAACATCAACTGGAAGACTGCGGCCTGGAAGTCACGCCGTTCAATACCCTGGAAAGCCTGACCAATGGCGTGACCGGCGCCCACCAGACCGAGCAGGCCATCGATCTGGCGGTGCTTGGCATCACCAGCAACGACATGCCGCCGGAACGCCTCAACCAGCACATCTGGGACCTCGAACACCTGGGCTGCAAAGTCCTGGTGCTGTGCCCGACCACCGAGCAGACGCTGTTCCACCTCTCGGTGCCCAACCCCCACAGTCAGCTCCAGTCCAAACCGGCCTGCACCCGCAAGCTGCGCCGGGCCTTGTCCGATCTGGTCAACCCGCGCCCACAGCGCAGCGAACCCGGCGAACCGGTGTCCAGCCGCGCGCCGAAGGTGCTTTGCGTCGACGACAATCCGGCCAACCTGCTGCTGGTACAGACACTGCTTGAAGACATGGGCGCCAAGGTCCTCGCCGTGGAAAGCGGTTACGCGGCGGTCAAAGCGGTGCAGAACGAAACCTTCGATTTGGTGCTCATGGACGTGCAGATGCCCGGCATGGACGGACGCCAGAGCACCGAAGCGATTCGTCAGTGGGAAAGCGAACGGCATTGCACACCGCTGCCGATCGTCGCCCTCACCGCCCACGCCATGGCCAACGAAAAACGCGCACTGCTGCAAAGCGGCATGGACGATTACCTGACCAAACCCATCAGCGAACGGCAACTGGCTCAGGTAGTGCTGAAGTGGACCGGCCTGGCCCTGCGTAATCACGGCCCGGAACGTTCCAGCGACAGCCATGGCGCCAGCGATTTGCTGGTGCTCGACCACGAAGAAGGCTTGCGCCTGGCCGCCGGCAAAGCCGATCTGGCCGCCGACATGCTGGCGATGCTGCTCGCGTCGCTGGAAGCCGATCGCGAGGCGATTCGCGTTGCCCGGGAAGCCAACGACCAGAATGCCCTGATCGAACGGGTCCATCGCCTGCACGGCGCCACGCGTTACTGCGGCGTCCCGCAATTGCGCGCCGCTTGCCAGCGCAGTGAGACGCTGCTCAAGCAGCAGGACCCGAAAGCCGTGGCGGCACTCGAAGAACTGGAACGCTCGATCAATCGCCTGGCGATGCAGGCACGAATCAGCGCCTGACCCAGGGCAATAACGTCCGGTGCCGTCAGGGTTAAGGTGGTGCAGGAACATTTCCAGGAGGACACGATGCGCACGATTCTGTTCAGCAGCCAGACCTACGACCGTGAGAGTTTTCTCGCGGCGGACTTGCCCGCCGGCATCGAGTTGCAGTTTCAAGCGGCGCGCCTGAGCCTCGACACCGTGGCGCTGGCCGAGCATCACGAAGTGGTTTGCGCCTTCATCAACGACGACCTCAGTGCTCCGGTGCTGGAACAGTTGGCCGCCGGTGGCACACGGCTGATTGCCTTGCGTTCCGCCGGTTACAACCATGTCGACTTGCCGGCGGCGAAACGCCTGGACCTGGCCATCGTGCGGGTGCCGGCCTACTCGCCCCATGCGGTGGCCGAACACGCCGTCGCCTTGATCCTGGCGCTCAACCGCCATTTGCACCGCGCCTACAACCGCACCCGCGAAGGGGATTTCAGCCTCCACGGGTTGACCGGTTTCGACCTGGTGGGCAAGACGGTTGGCGTGGTCGGCACCGGGCAGATCGGCGCGACCTTCGCGAAAATCATGAACGGTTTCGGCTGCACGTTACTCGCCTACGACCCGTACCCGAATCCACAGGTCGAAGCCCTCGGCGCGCGTTACCTGAGTTTGCCGCAGTTGCTGGCCGAATCGCAGATCATCAGCCTGCACTGCCCGCTCAATGAGCAGACCCAATACCTGATCAACCGCGAATCATTGGCCCACATGCAACCGGGGGCGATGTTGATCAACACCGGGCGCGGCGGGCTGGTGGACACCCCGGCGCTGATCGATGCCTTGAAGGACGGGCAACTGGGCTATCTGGGGCTGGATGTCTATGAAGAAGAGGCGCAGCTGTTTTTCGAAGATCGCTCGGACCTGCCGCTGCAAGACGATGTGCTGGCGCGCCTGCTGACCTTCCCGAACGTGATCATCACCGCGCACCAGGCCTTCCTGACCCGCGAAGCCCTGGGCGCGATTGCCGCGACCACGTTGCACAATATCGCCGAATGGGCGGCCAGCACGCCGCAGAATCAGGTCGAAGGCTGATCCGGTCAGGGCTAGAGCTTTGACAGAAGGATCATCAGCCCCAGCCAGCCGAACCCGATCAAGCGCTGCGTCAGCGAGTGCCCGCGACGCAGCAGGAACCAGACAAATACCATCGGCAATAAAAACACCATGATCTTCAGCCAGACTTCCACCGGACGTGGCCAGACATCGGCGGCCGGCGGATTTTGCGGCGCGCTGCGGCGTCGGTGGGCGGCCGGGGATATCTCGGTGTTTGGCTCGACCTTCGCGGCCGGCTCGGGTACCCGTTCATCCCTGGGCAGGTGCCCGAAGGAGATCGTTGAGGTCTGGCCCGTCGAGGTGACCGGCTGCCCCTGTACCATTGGCGCGCCGCAATGAATGCAGGCAGGCGCCGCCGAGCTGATGCTCTTTTTGCATTCAACACATTCGGTCAGGGCCATTTCCAATCCTCAGAGCTGCAAAAGCGGCAGTGTGCCATGAGTGAACCGTTGATTTGAACCTGATCGAAGGTCACATGCCCGCGCCATGCTGCGTTGATGCCCGTGCTAGCATACCGCGCATATTTGGAGGACCCATGGTCGAACACGATTTCCGCTATACCCTGATGAACCCGCAGCACACCCTGACCGAATGCCGCGCCCTCGTGCCGGGGCGTTATCAAGTCACCGGCAATGGCGGCTCGATTCGCAACAATGACGTGCTGGTGGTCACCCTCAAAGGTGCCAAGGACTTGTCCATGCGCCTGACCGTCGAAACCGTTCGCCACCTGATCAACCCGCCCGGCCAATGGGTCGCGGTGGCCAGTGGCCCGGTATTCGGTGAGCTGGCGATCCACACCTGGAAGGTCAACTGCGACAGCTGCGCCAAAGAACTGAGCTTCGAGTTCGCGGTCGACGCCAAGCTCGGCAACAAGGCTGAAAAGCCTGCCGCCACGGCGCGCATTGCCGAACTGGGCTGGACCACCGTTGGCGAGAAACACCTGTGCCCGAAATGCCAGGAGCCTGCGTGATGAAACGCCTTGCCCTGGCCGCGCTGGTGGGCGCCAGCCTGATGGGCTGCGCTGCCGAACCGGTTCAACTGCAACAGAACCGCAGCTACATTCTGGAATGGATTGGCGAACGTCCATTGATGGACTACAGCCACTTGACCATCACCTTGGGTGACGACGGTCGCGCCTACGGCAACGGCGGCTGCAACCATTGGTTCGCGCCGTACACCCTGGAAGGCGACAAACTGAGCTTCGGCAAAGTCGGCAGCACCCGCAAACTCTGTGCCCCGGCGTTGATGGAGCAGGAAAAGCGTTTCCTGCAGGCCCTGGAAAACGTGCAGCGCTGGGACATCTCGCCGATCGACCAGATGCGCTTCTGGCCAGCCGAAGGCAAGCCGCTGCGTTGGTGGCTTGAAGAGGGTTGATCCCCTCTCGCAGATCGCTCCCACGCGGAGCGTGGAACGATCAACATCAAAAGATCGCAGCCTGCGGCAGCTCCTACGTGGGAATGCATTTGCTCTGTAGGAGCTGCCGCAGGCTGCGATCTTTTCTCTCAACAGCGACTCAATTCTGCGCCTTCAACTCTTCCAGCTTCGCCATCACTCCCGCCGCTGTCTGCTCGCCCATCAACTGTTCCCGCACCTTGCCCTTGTTATCGATGATGTACGTCACCGGCAACGCTTCACTGCGCGGCAGATCAAACAGCTCCGCCGGGTCCTGGGCCAGCACGGTGAACTTGATGCCCAGTTTCTCGCTGGCACCTTTGAGCTCTTCACCCTGCACGTTATCGAAGTTGACCCCGAACACGCCGATCTTCTTGGCCTTGAGCGCTTCGGCCAAGGCATTCAGCTGCGGAATCTCGGTCCGGCACGGCCCGCACCATTCGGCCCAGTAATTGAGCACGAACCATTGTTTATCCAGACGCACGGCCGAGACTTTGTGGCCATCCTGGTCGATGCCGTAGTCGTTGCCGCAGCCCCCCAGCATCAGCGCCCCAATGATCGCCAATGCCGCTGCCAATCGCCTTGTCATGTTGTGATCCTTGTTCAAAATTGAATGCGCCTGCGACCCATCGCCTCCCAAGGTTCTGGATTACGCGCTGCACAGTTAGAATAGCCGCCACCTTACGCAAGATGCGACCCGCACATGACCGATCTGACGCTTTATCACAACCCGCGCTGCTCGAAATCCCGCGGTGCGCTCGAACTGCTCGAAGCCCGTGGCCTGACCCCGACCGTGGTCCGCTACCTCGAAACCCCGCTGGACGCCGCGCAAATCCAGAGCCTGCTCGGCAAACTCGGCCTCAGCGCCCGGCAATTACTGCGCACCGGCGAGGACGAATACAAAACCCTCAACCTGGCTGACACCACGCTGAGCGAAGCGCAATTGATCGAGGCCATCGCGGCACATCCGAAACTCATGGAGCGACCGATTCTCGAAGTCGGCGACAAAGCCGTCATCGGCCGTCCGCCAGAGCAGATCCTGGAGTTGTTGCCGTGAGCGCGCCGTACATTCTGGTTCTGTATTACAGCCGCAGCGGCTCGACCAATGAAATGGCCCGGCAGATTGCCCGTGGCGTCGAGCAATCGGGCATGGAAGCGCGCCTGCGCACGGTGCCGGCGATTTCCACCGAGTGCGAAGCAGTGTCGCCGGATATCCCGGACGAAGGCGCGCTCTACGCCAGCCTTGACGACCTGAAGAACTGCGCCGGCCTGGCCCTCGGCAGCCCGACGCGCTTCGGCAACATGGCGGCGCCGCTCAAGTATTTTCTCGACGGCACCAGCAACCTGTGGCTGACCGGCGCCCTCGTCGGCAAACCGGCCGGGGTGTTCACCTCCACCGCGAGCCTGCACGGCGGCCAGGAAACCACCCTGCTGTCGATGATGCTGCCATTGCTGCACCACGGCATGCTGATCACCGGTCTGCCTTACAGCGAATCAGCCTTGCTGGAAACCCGGGGCGGCGGCACGCCTTATGGCGCCAGTCATCACGCCGGGGCCGATGGCAAACTCGGTTTGAATGAGCACGAAGTCGCGCTGTGCCGGGCCCTGGGTCTGCGTCTGGCGAAAACTGCCCAGAAACTGGAGGGCTGACATGGCCAAGAAGCCAAAGATTCTGCCCTCCATCGAATGGCTCGAACCGCGAGTCAAGGCCATGCGGGCGATCAGCCTGGTGTGCTTTTTCGCGCTGGTGGGATTGCTGTGCGGCTACTACCTGCTGGTCGCTGACCTGCATGGCGCGCGGCCATGGGTGATTTTGCTGATCGAACTGGTGCCGCTGCTGTTGCTGGCGCCAGGCATGATTGTCGGCAGCCCGCGCGGGCATTCGTGGATGTGTTTTGTGGTGAACCTGTATTTCATCAAGGGCGCATTGGCGGCGTATGACCCGAACCGGCAACTGTTCGGGTTGCTGGAGATGGGCGCGAGCCTGGCGGTGTTCTGTTCGGCGCTGCTGTATGTGCGGTGGCGGTTTCAGTTGAATCGTAAGTTGGCCGGTGAAGGCGAGATCTCGGTCGCCTGAGCTGACGCCTTCGCGAGCAAGCCCGCTCCCACAGGGGGATTTGTGTCGTTCACAAATCCCCCTGTGGGAGCGGGCTTGCTCGCGAAGGGCGCGACTCGGTCTTAATGATTGACGGTGTAGGCCAGCATCATCGATATCTGGCTCATCGCCCGCCCGCCACTCTGTTCATGCCACTGATTAAACACATCCTGCACCAACGCCAGATCCCGCTGGCTGGTCGGCACCTTGTCGACGATCTTCTGCGCATTCAACCCCGCGACCACGTCGTAGCTCGGCACAAACGTGTCCTTGCCAACCATGCGCAGGAAGCGCGGCGCCGACAGCCCGCCCAATTGATGACCGTGCTTTTTCAGGTACGTCCACAAGCCGACGATATCGGTCACCGGCCACTCGGCGATCAACGCGCCGAAACTGCCCTTCTCATGGGCCACGTCCAGAATGAATTGCGCATTGCGCGGCACGCTTTTGAGCTTGCCCAAGTGGCGGATGATCCGCGCGTCCTGCATCAGGCGCTCCAGGTGTTCGGCGCTCATGAGCACGACTTTTTCCGGGTCGAAATTGAAGAACACTTCTTCGAACGCCGGCCACTTGGCGTCCACCAGGCTGTGCTTGAGCCCGGCACGAAACACCCGCAGGGCCATGGTCGAGAGGTAGCGGTCGTCGCTGATCTTGCGCAATTGCGCCGGGGTCTTGGGAACCGGCAGATGGGCTTCCAGTTCAGCCGCCGAACCGAAGCGGTTCAGACAGTACTCGTGTAGCCACTTGTAATCGCGCATGCCCTCTCCTGAGGATTGAAATATAAAACCTGTAGGAGCAAAGCTTGCTTGCGAAGGTGTTGGGTCAGTCAACACAGAGGGTGGCTGACACGACCCCATCGCGAGCAAGCTTTGCGCCTGCAACAGTTTTGTTTAGAGGTTGACCACGTTGACGAACCGCGAGGCGGCGGTTTCATCGATGCGCAGGTTACTGAAGTCGAACAGGTTGCGGTCCGCCAGTTGCGACGGCTGCACATTTTGCAGGCTGCGGAAAATACTGTCGACGCGGCCCGGGGTTTTGCGCTCCCAGTCTTGCAGCATCTCCTTGACCACCTGGCGTTGCAGGTTTTCCTGGGAGCCGCAGAGGTTGCACGGGATGATCGGGAATTGCTTGAAATCCGAGTAGGCCTGGATGTCTTTTTCGTTGCAGTAGGCCAGCGGACGGATTACCACGTTGCGGCCGTCATCAGCGCGCAGCTTCGGCGGCATGGCCTTGAGCGAACCGTTGAAGAACATGTTGAGGAAAAACGTCTCGACGATGTCGTCGCGATGGTGACCGAGGGCCATCTTCGTTGCGCCAATTTCGTCGGCGAAGGTGTACAGCGTGCCGCGACGCAAGCGCGAACACAGCGAGCAAGTCGTCTTGCCTTCAGGGACAAGCTCCTTGACCACCGAGTAAGTGTCTTTCTCGACGATGTGGTACTCGACCCCCAGTTCTTTGAGGTACGCCGGCAGCACGTGCTCGGGAAACCCGGGCTGCTTCTGGTCCATGTTCACGGCCACGATGTCGAACCTGATCGGGGCGACCTTTTGAAAGTGCATCAGCACGTCGAGCATCGTGTAACTGTCCTTGCCACCGGACAGGCAGACCATGACCTTGTCGCCGTCTTCAATCATGTTGAAATCGGCAACTGCCTCACCGGCCTGGCGGCGAAGGCGCTTTTGCAGTTTGTTCTGGTTGACCGTGAGAGTGCCCATGACGCGAGATCCGTGAGGTGTGACGAAAGGCCGGCATTTTACGCAAATCGCCGATAGATCAAAAGATCGCCCCCCCGGTAGGAGCTGCCGAAGGCTGCGATCTTTTGATCTTCAGCCATTCCAGCGTCCAAAAAAGATCAAGATCAAAAGATCGCAGCCTGCGGCAGCTCCTACAAGTCGTAACCGCGATTAGCCCTCGGGTTTACAGCGCGATTTGCTCTAACGCCCCGCAACCTGCGCTCCCAAGACCTTTCTATACTGCGACATAAGGTCGCACACATATTCAGACCTTTACTTACTCGGCCGCATTGGCCCGTAGGCGCTCCGCTGGGGGGCGATGGTAAAAACAAGAGGAGTGACTGGCATGATCCATCACGTAGTGGGGCTCTTCACCCACCCCGATCAGGAATGGAAAGAAATCCGTGGCGATCAGGAGGAAAGCATCAGCCACATGTACCTCACCCACACGCTGATTCTGGCGGCGATCCCCGCCGTGTCGGCGTTTATCGGCACCACCCAGGTCGGCTGGGTCATCGGTAGCCGCGCGCCAGTGATGCTGACGCAGGAAAGCGCGATCTGGATGACCGTCATGTCGTACCTGGCGATGCTCGGCGGTGTGGCGGTGATGGGTGCGTTCATCCACTGGATGGCCCGCACCTACGACGCCAACCCGAGCCTGGCCCGTTGCGTCGCGTTTGCCACTTACACCGCGACGCCGTTGTTCGTCGGTGGCCTGGCGGCGCTGTATCCGCACATGTGGCTGGGGATGATCGTCGGCACGGCCGCCATCTGCTACACGGTGTACCTGCTGTATGTGGGGTTGCCGACCTTCATGAACATTCCATCGGACGAGGGATTCCTGTTTTCAAGCTCGGTGCTGGCGGTCGGTCTGGTGGTGTTAGTCGCCATCATGGCGTTTACCGTTATTGTCTGGGGACTCGGCGTGGGGCCGGTCTATACGAACTAGTCTTTTCACAGAACAAGATCTGCCAATACAGGCCGCCGCAAGGCGGCCTTCTAATGTGGGGCGACGACCATTCGGCGCCTCGCCGATTCGCAAGGCACCGGGGTTGCGGCATACTCGACGCCTCTGGAGACCCATCAAGCATGCCCGAGCCACTCAATACCCGCGTCGAAGACTGTTTCCAACAAGCCGAATCCTTTTTCAAACGAACTTTCAAACGCCCCGTGGTGAGCCTCAAGCTGCGCGGGCAAAAAGCCGGGGTCGCGCATCTGCACGAGAACCTGCTGCGCTTCAATCCGCAGCTGTACCGGGAAAACACCGAAGACTTCCTCAAGCAGACCGTGGCCCACGAAGTCGCGCACCTGATCGCCCATCAACTGTTCGGCGACCGCATCCAGCCCCATGGCGAGGAGTGGCAACTGATCATGCGCGGCGTCTATGAACTGCCGCCCAACCGCTGCCACACCTACGACGTCAAACGCCGCAGCGTGACCCGCTACATCTACAAATGCCCGTGCGCCGACAGCGATTTCCCGTTTTCGGCCCAGCGGCATGGTTTGGTAAGGCAGGGTCGGCGGTATTTGTGTCGGCGGTGTCGCAGCACGCTGGTGTTTAGTGGGGAGATGCGGGTCGAATAGGTCAGATTTTATGGCGCTTGGGCCGGCCTCTTCGCGAGCAAGCCCGCTCCCACAAGGGATTTTCGGCGCGGCATCGATCCCCTGTGGGAGCGGGCTTGCTCGCGAAGGCGGCCTGAAAAGCGCTACACAACTACCCTGGCACGGCGCAACTCCTCGATCCGCTGTGCGCTAAACCCCAACGCCCCCAACACCTGATCCGTGTGCTGCCCCACCGCCGCGCCGATATGCTTCGGTTCCGGCAACCCATCGGAAAATTTCAACGGACAGGCCATTTGCCGCTGTGTTGACCCATCCCCCCGAGGCACCTCAGTCACCAACCCCCGCGCCTGCAATTGCGGATGCTGCACCGCCTCGCCCAGACTCAACACCGGTTCCACACAAGCATCGACCCCGGCGAACAGCTCACACAGCTCAGCAAAGTCATGCTTCTCGAATTCGATCTTCAACTCATTCTTCAGCGCCTGTTGCTGCTCGGGCTTGGGTGACAGCCCTTGGGCTGCCAGTTCCGGACGCCCCAGCGCCGCACACAATTGCTGCATAAACGCCGGCTCCAGACTGCCCACCGACAACCAGCGGCCGTCGCGGGAGCGGTAATAGTCATAGAAGCTGCCGCCATTGAGCATCTGCTCTTCGCGCCCCGGCTCCACGCCGCAGGCCAGATAACCGGCGCCGGCCATGGCGTTCAGGCTGAACGCACAGTCGGTCATGCTCACGTCCAGATGCTGGCCCTGCCCCGTTTGCTGCCGGGCGATCACCGCCGCCAGTAATCCGATGACGCCGTGCAACGAGCCTCCGGCAATGTCTGCCGCTTGAATCCCCAACGGCAACGGGCCGCTGTCGGCGCGGCCGGTGTAGCTCGCCAGCCCCGCCAGCGCCAGGTAGTTGATGTCGTGACCGGCGCGGTCCCGGTAAGGACCCGTCTGGCCGTAACCAGTGATCGACACATAAATCAGCTTCGGGTTGATCGCCTTCAACGCTTCATAACCCAAGCCCAGGCGCTCCATCACACCGGGGCGAAATTGCTCCAGCACAATGTCGTGGTCTTGCAGCAGTTGCTTGATCACCTCCAGCGCCTCGGGCTGCTTGAGGTCCAGGGCGAGGCTGCGCTTGTTGCGGTTCAAATACGCATGGCTGGCCGACACGCCTTGATCGTGGGGCGGCAGCACCCGCAGCAGGTCCATGCGGGTCGGCGATTCGATGCGCAGCACCTCAGCGCCCATGTCCGCCAGCAACAACGAGGCGAACGGCCCCGGCAGCAGTGTCGAGAAATCCAGAACCTTGAGTGATGCCAGTGGACCAAGCATGGGTGTTCTCCGTAAACGATGCCTCCAGCCTAGGCAGCCAATCGCATGGCGGCAATCACCCGATGTGTCAGCAGCAGTGACCGTTGCGCTCAAATCCCGGGCATGAAAAAACCCGCCGAAGCGGGTTTTTCATTACACAGAGTCTTACTTGACGTTGCTTGGGGCAGGGCCTTCGGCCACGCCCAGGTCGTCTTCAACGCGCTCGTCGGAGATACCACGGCCGCCAGAAGCGAGTTCCGCGTGCATCACGTCAACGTCCAGTTCCTTGACCCACTTGGCCACGACCAGGGTGGCAACGGCGTTGCCCACCAGGTTGGTCAGGGCGCGGGCTTCGGACATGAAGCGGTCGATACCGAGGATCAGCGCCAGGCCGGCAACCGGCAAGTGGCCAACAGCGGACAGGGTTGCAGCCAGGACGATGAAGCCCGAACCGGTCACGCCAGCCGCGCCTTTGGAGGACAGCAGCAACACCACCAGCAGGGTGATCTGGTGCGTGATGTCCATGTGGGTGTCGGTCGCCTGAGCGATGAACACGGCCGCCATGGTCAGGTAGATCGCGGTACCGTCGAGGTTGAACGAGTAACCGGTCGGGATCACCAGACCCACCACGGATTTCTTCGCGCCCAGACGCTCCATTTTGATCAGCATGCGTGGCAGTACCGATTCCGAAGAAGAAGTACCCAGCACGATCAGCAGTTCTTCACGGATGTAGCGAATCACTTTCAGCACGCTGAAACCGTGAGCGCGAGCGATACCGCCCAGCACCACCAGGACGAACAGCAGGCAAGTGATGTAGAAGCAGGCCATCAACTGACCCAATTGCACCAGCGAACCCACACCGTAGGCACCGATGGTGAACGCCATGGCGCCCAAGGCACCGAGTGGCGCGAGCTTCATGATCATGTTGATGATGTTGAACATCACGTGGGCGAAGCGATCGATGAAGTCCAGGATCGGCTTGCCATAGGCGCCCAGGCGATGCAGGGCGAAACCGAAGATCACCGAGAACATCAGCACTTGCAGGATATCGCCGGTGGCGAACGCACCGAAGATGGTGTTCGGGATCACGTTCAGCAGGAAGCCGACGACGCTTTGATCAGCACCGGCCGCAACATATTGAGCGACTTTGGAGGCATCCAGCGTGGTCACGTCGATGTGCATGCCGTTGCCCGGCTGGATGATGTTGACCACCACCAGACCAACCAGCAGTGCGATGGTCGAAACGATTTCGAAGTACAGCAGCGCGTAGCCGCCGGTCTTGCCGACCGATTTCATGCTCTGCATGCCCGCGATACCGCTGACTACGGTGCAGAAGATGATCGGGGCGATGATCATTTTGATCAGTTTGATGAACCCGTCACCCAGTGGCTTGAGGGCCACACCGGTCTGCGGGTAGAAGTGACCGACCAGGATGCCGATGGCGATGGCAACGATCACCTGGAAATACAGGGATTTGTACAGTGGCTGACGAGTCGTCATTGCAAAGTTCCTCAAGAGTGCCGCGAAACAACATCCATCTGTTGCCCATGACACTTCAATTGCGAACCCTCCTGCACTGGAGGGATTTGTTTTGTCGAGCTGCTCAACGGCAGGCATCTGCCCGTTCTATCGCAAAGCCCGTGCCACCTTCGCCGAACTCCCCGCAAGCCTTTTGACATCAAGGGTTACAGGGGTTTCTTTGTCACTGGCCGGTTACAGCCATGTGGCGGATTTCCGCCTAACGACCCGACCTCGTCCTACAATTTGGCGGATATCCGCCTTGTTCATCGCCAAGTCCTGCGGCTACCATCCGCCGCTCAATGGACGGACCTGCCTGCCATGCGCGAACGCACCATCGCCAGTCATTTCGCCCGCGCCGCCCTCGGTGGTGCGCGCAAGCGTGGCCACGATTATTCCGGCTTGCTGCTGCAACTGGGGATCAGCCCCGAGCTGCTCGACGAGCCGCGCGCACGCCTCGCGCCGGAGCAATTCACCCGGCTGATCCAGGGCCTGTGGCTGGCGCTGGATGACGAATACCTGGGTTTCGGGCAGGCGCCGAGCAAACCCGGTACGTTCGCCATGATGTGCCATGCCCTGATCCACTGCCGCAATCTGGAAAAAGCGCTTCAACGCGGCTTATTGTTTTATAGCCTATTCCCCGACGCTCCGCGCCTGACCCTGAGTCGCGAAGACGAAATGGTCCGGCTGAGCCTGGACGATTCGCACTTGTGGGACCCGGACCACTTCCTCAGCGAATGCCAACTGGTGGTCTGGCATCGCCTCGGCAGTTGGCTGATCGGCCAGCGCATTCGCCTGGAACAAGCGACCTTCAGCTACCCGAGGCCCGAGCACGGGGCGGAATACGACCTGATGTTTCCGTGCCCACAGGTGTTTTCAACGGCCCAGAGCAGTTTGCTGTTCCACAGTCGCTACTTGAGCATGCCGTTGTTACAGGACGAGCGAACGCTCAAACATTTCCTCGAACGCTCCCCGGCCGACCTGTTGTCACGCCCGGACGACGGCGACAGTTTGAGCAGCCAGTTGCGCCGCTTGCTCAGCCGCGACAGCGCCCGCTGGCCAGACCTCGAAGCCGTGGCCGCGCACCTGCACATCAGCCCCCAGACGTTGCGCCGGCATTTGCGCGAAGAAGGCACAAGTTTTCAGGAATTGAAGGATCAGTTACGCCGGGACATCGCGATTTATCACCTGGGGCGGGCGGATCTGTCGTTGCAACAGATTGCCGAGCAATTGGGGTTTTCCGAGCCTTCGGCGTTTCATCGGGCGTTCAAGAAGTGGACCGGGTTGACGCCCGGCGCCTATCGCGCACAGGAGAATTAAAAGCAAAAGATCGCAACCTTCGGCAGCGCCCAGAGGCGCGTAGGAGCTGCCGAAGGCTGCGATCTTTTGATCTTCGTGACGACTACTGCGGATCGAGATTATCCAGCGCCCGATTCACCGCCAACTCACCCAACAGGAGGTTCTGCGAAATCGCCAGCAGGGTGCTGCGCTGAGCGCCGCTCAACGAGCCGGCAAAGTCATCGGCCACGACTCTGGCCGAGGCCAGGGATTCGCAGGCGTGAGCCAGCAAGGTTTCGGTGGCAATGTCCGGGGCGATGAAGAATAGGGTGCTGGGTTTTCGCGTGGTGGCGTTCAATCGGGCGGACAGGTTGATGTACTCGTTGAGGGCGCGGTCGGCGGCCTCCTGGAGTTTTTGTCGATCGATGGGGGTGTCGGTTTCGGGCGGGTTAGGCGTTGGTTTGTACATGGTGAAGCTCCAGGTAAGACATGAAGAGCCATCACCCTCGCTACCAAACGAGGGTGGCGGCCATACGCAGGTTGGTAGACCGGTTACCTGGCGCAAACCCCGGCGCATCCGAAGACGCCCTACGCATGACCACCATAAACAGAGGACGAAAAAGTCCCTGCATTACGTTGCGTTATGCGTCAGGTAACCGGGCTACCAAACCCGATCGCTGATTTTCAGCGACCCGGAAACGATAAAACCCAAGCCACAGGCGCACAAGCCGGCGGATTCTGGCGTAGTCGTAGGTTGCGGCGCAAGGAAGTGTAGGCTCGGAGAGTTTCTGCAGATGTCTTTTAAACATTGGCGTTTAAAAGCAAAAGATCGCAGCCTTCGGCAGCTCCTACAGGGATCGTGCAAACGCCTCTGTAGGAGCTGCCGAAGGCTGCGATCTTTTGATCTTCAAACCACCGGAAAATGAATCCGGAACGCCGCCCCACCCAGGGCCGAATCCCCCAGGGTCAACTTGGCGCTATAGCTTTCAATGATGTCCTTGACCACCGCCAACCCGATCCCCTGCCCCGGGTGCTGGCGATCCAGCCGCTCGCCCCTTTGCAGAATCCGCGCACGCTGGTCCGGCGGCACGCCCGGCCCGTCATCCTCCACGCACAACTCAATCCCGCTGAGGGTTTCGCGCACGCTGATGCGCACTTCGCTCAGGCACAGGCGATAGGCGTTTTCCAGCAGGTTGCCCAGCATCTCCAGCAACGCCCCCTGCTCGATCGGCACATAACACGGGTCCGGCAGGTCGAAAGCGACGCGCACGCGCTTGTCGCGGTAGACCTTGTCCAGGGTGTCGCACAAGCTTTGAAGCACCGGGCGCAGGCGCACCTGATGGCGCACCAGACCGCTTTTGCGCAGGCTGGCGCGTTGCAGTTGATAGCTGATCTGCTGGCTCATGCGCTCGATCTGCGATTGCAGCACCCAGGCCTGATCGCGATTTTCCGGGCGCTGGGCCATGTCCTCGCTGACGCCTTGTAACACGGTCAACGGGGTTTTCAGGCTGTGGGCCAAGTCGTCGAGGGAGTCGCGATAACGGCTGCGCTGCTCGCGTTCACTGTGCAGCAAGCGGTTGAGGGAACCGGTCAGGCGCAGCAGTTCGCGGGGGTGTTCTTCGCTGAGGCTTTCGCGGGTGCCGCTTTCGATTTGGTCCAGCTCCTGGCTCAGACGGCGCAACGCCTGCAAGCCCCAGGTCAAACCAATCCATAACAGCGCCAACAGAACGAGCAACGCGGCGCCGAAGCCCAGGTAGAGATTTTCCCGCAGGCCTTCAACGGTGACTTCGTACTCGCGCACCGGTTGCAGCGCAACGATGCTGAACGCCGCGCTTTTGCCGCCGAGCAACTTGACCTCGACGTCGTAGACGAAGAATTCCTGCCCGTTGGCCTCGCGAATCCGTGCGAACTCGTTGCCGCGCCCGTCGTAGCGCGGCTTGTAGTTGATGTCTTCTTCCTGGGTGGCCTTCGAGCGCCAGACCAGATGCCCTTCGCGGTCATAGATGTAGCCGAGCAAACGGCTGTCGGTGAGGTTGAAACGCTCATCCGGCAACTGCGCCGGCATCTGCAAGCGATTGCCTTCGACCCTGGCAGCGGAGATCAACGTGGTGACGTCCGAGGCCAGGCGTTGCTCGATGGAATCCTGCAACGCCAGACTGAACGCTCCCTGCATCGCCGGCAGCAACGCCAGCATGAACAACACCGCCAACAGCGTGGCGGCGAGCATCAGGCGAACGCGAAGGGAACGAATCAAGTGCAGCGCTCATTGAACAGGTAGCCGAGGCCGCGCACGGTATCGATCGGCTTGAACCCGGCCGGGCCTTCGAGTTTGCGGCGCAGGCGGCCGACCAGCACTTCGATCACATTCGGATCGCGCTCGTCATCGTCCGGGTAGAGCTGTTCCATCAAGCGGTCCTTGGCCACCACTTGTTGGTGATGGCGCATCAGGTACTCGAGAATCCGGTACTCATACGCAGTCAGCGCCAGCGGTTGTTCGTCGAGGGACGCCTGTTTGCGATTGAGGTCGAGCATCAGCGGCCCGGCGACGATGGTCGACTGGGTAAACCCGCTGGAGCGGCGCAACAAGGCATTAAGCCGGGCGTCCAGCTCTTCGAACTGGAACGGCTTGACCACGTAGTCGTCGGCACCGGCGGCCAGGCCTTCGACCTTGTCCTGCCAGTTGCCGCGCGCGGTGAGGATCAGGATCGGAAACGTCTTGCCCTGGGAGCGCAACTGACGAATCAGGTCGAGCCCGCCCATGCCCGGCAGGCCGAGGTCGATCACCGCCAGGTCATGGTTGAACTGCTCGGTCTGGTACAGCGCCTCTTCGGCGTTGGCCACGGATTCGACCACGTGGCCACTATCCGTCAGGCGGGTTTGCAGGTGATGGCGCAACAGCGCTTCATCTTCGACGACCAGCAGTTTCATAACGCTCTCCCGGGCAAAACAACATCTCCAGCGGTGCAACGGCGAATCTCGATGGCGACAAGCGGTTACTTGCAGCCATTCACCGCTCAGAACTGATCATAACGACCCATGGGGGTATTGCTGATGCAGTTTAAGCCAATGTGCGAGACCGACATGCAGTTGTAAGTGAGATTGGCACTGGCATGACGGTTTTGCAGAACCGGTCATTGGGGCATTTCCTCATGCACAGGCACGTTAGATCGTGGGACTACATTACCGACCCGCCCCTGAACTGCCCCTGAACGCACTCTAAACCTGAGCTGACTCAAATCGACTAGGCTGTTTTGAGCACATTCTTCAAAGGAGCTCCGACCATGCGCACGTTTCTCGCCCTTGTCTTGCTGGCCTTGAGCGGGCTGACCCAGGCTGCGATCAAGACCCAGGAAATCCCTTACCAGAGCACCGACGGCACCAAAATGATCGGCTATTACGCCTACGACGACGCGATCAAAGGTCCGCGCCCCGGTGTGGTGGTGGTCCATGAGTTCTGGGGGCTGAACGATTACGCCAAGCGCCGGGCGCGGGATCTGGCCGGGCTGGGCTACAGCGCGTTGGCCATCGACATGTATGGCGGCGGCAAGAACACCGAGCATCCGAAGGACGCCATGGCGTTTATGCAAGAGGCGCTGAAGGACAGCGCGGTCGCCAGTGCACGCTTCCAGGCCGGGCTCGATCTATTGAAGCAACAACCGCAAACCGACCCGGACAAACTCGCGGCCATCGGTTATTGCTTCGGCGGCGGCGTGGTGCTGAATGCGGCGCGGCAGGGGTTGCCGTTGAAGGGGGTGGTGAGTTTCCACGGAGCGCTGGCGACCAACACGCCGGCGACGCCGGGCAGTGTGAAGGCCAAAGTCCTCGTCGAGCATGGTGCCAAGGACAGCATGATCACCCCGGACAACGTGGCGGCGTTCAAAACGGAAATGGACAAGGCTGGGGCTGACTATAAATTTGTCAGTTTGGCGGACGCCAAGCATGGGTTTACCAACCCGGATGCGGATCGGTTGAGCCACGGTGATCATGGCGGGCCGGATATCGGCTACAACAAGGCGGCGGATGAAAGTTCGTGGGCGGATATGAAGGCGTTCTTCAAGAAGATTTTCAGTTAAGCCGGTAGACCGTGGCGCGGCCTTCGCGGGCAAGCCTCGCTCCTACGGGTTTGGTGTCGTGCCTACATCGTGCGATCAAACCAAAACCTGTAGGAGCAAGGCTTGTCCGCGATGAACGATAACGCGGTCCAACTGCCTCTACCCTCACGCCTTGCAACCCGGCAAAATGCCCGCCATGAATCCCGCCCCCGCCCTGCCCGTCTGCTGCACCCCACTTGAAGCCCATTGGCCGCTACCGTTCCTGCTGCCCGATACGGTGCTGCTGAGCACTCACTTCGACACCTCGCAACTGGCCAGCGATGACTTCCAGCGCAGCGCCATCGCGCCGCCGGCGAGCATCCAGCGCTCGGTGGCCAAGCGTCAGGCCGAATTTCTCGCCGGCCGGGTTTGCGCCCGGGCCGCGTTGCAACAATTGGAAGGCTTGAGTTTTATCCCGGCGATTGGCGAAGACCGCGCACCGGTGTGGCCGGCGCACATCACTGGCTCGATCACCCACAGCACCGGCCGGGCGGCCGCGATTGTCGCGAACAAGGCGCACTGGCGCGGTTTGGGGATGGACCTGGAAAACCTGCTCAACCACGAACGGGCCGAACGCCTGGCCGGAGAGATTCTTACGCCGCCGGAAATGCAGCGCATGGCGGCAGGCCCGAGCGATCAATTGGCGTTGCTGGTGACCCTGACGTTTTCGGTGAAGGAAAGCCTGTTTAAGGCGCTCTATCCGATCGTGCAAAAGCGCTTTTATTTCGAACATGCGCAAGTGCTGGAGTGGAGCACGGACGGTCAGGTGCGGTTGCGGTTGCTCACGGATTTGTCCAGTGAGTGGTGTAGCGGCACTGAGCTGGAGGCGCAGTTTGGGGTGAAGGATGGGCAGTTGTTGAGTTTGGTCAGCATTAAGGCTTGAGGACGTCATCGCGGGCAAGCCTTGCTCCTACAGGTCGGCGGCGCACACAACCTGTAGGAGCAAAGCTTGCTCGCGATGGCGGCCGGTCACCCATCACACCTTTCAGCGTTTTTCCTGATTCCTCGGCCAACTCAAACTGAAACACGCCCCGCCCAGGCTTTTGCTCTTGCTGATCAGCGCCCGCCCGTCATGCCAGTGGACGATCCGCCGCACGATCGACAACCCCAAACCATGCCCACCGGACGCTCGGGTGCGGCTGTCATCAAGACGCAGGAACGGCGTGAAGATTCTCTCCCAGGCCACTTCCGGCACCCCCGGGCCGTCATCCTCGACATCCACCCGACAACGCAATTGCCCGACCTGATAACTGACGGTCACCCGCGACTGCGCGTGGCGCATGGCGTTGCTGACCAGGTTCTGCAAGGCCCGGTGCAGGTAGCGCGGTTCGGCTTCGACCCAGGCGTCGTCGCAATCGGCGGCGGACAGGCACAAGCCGCGCTGCACCGTGACTTCCGCGCGTAGCGGCGCCAGCTCCTCGATCACCTGATTGACCAACGCATCCAGATCGATCCGCTGGAAATTCAGCGCCGGCGAACCCTGCTCCAGACGTGCGTAAGTGAGCATCTCGTCCACCAATTTATCGAGGTCCTCGATGTCGTGGTCCATGCCTTCGCGGTATTTCTCCAGAGCCTGGGGCGTGGTGGCCGAGCCAATCATTTCCAGCCCGAAACGCAGGCGCGCCACGGGTGTGCGCAGTTCGTGGGACACCGCGCGCACCAGTTCCCGTTGAATCGCCAGCAACTGTTGCAAGTGCTCGGCCATGCCGTTGAACGCCGCCGCGAGGCGCCCCACCGAATCCGCGCCGCGCGCCGGCACGCGGGTTTCCAGGCTGCCCTTGGCGATGCGTGTGGCGGCGGCTTCGAGGCCGCGCAAACGGCGCTCCAGTTGTCGCACCAACAGGTAAACGATCAACCCGATCAACGTCAGGCCCAGGGCCGCAATTAGCACCAGCCACTCCGGCGGATACGGGTTCATCTGAAACAGCGGGCCGATTTCCAGCACCCACGGCGTCCCCACCATGCCGGCAAACACCCGGATTGAGTCGCCGCCCTTGCCCAGCGCCATCACGGTGTCGCCTTCGGACACCCGGCGACTCTGGTCTTCGTCCATGTCCGCCTGCTCGACCGTGACCAGCCGCAGGTCGAAACCGAAACCTTTGTCTTCCTTCAACTGCGCCAGCCGCTTGGGTTGCTCGGCCACCGGGTAGCGCACCAGTTCATCGGCCAACAGATAAATAGTGGCCCGGGCCAATTGCTCGCTGATCTGCTGAACCTCGCCGGTGAGCAGCAGTTGTTCCTTGTCGCTGACCAAGCGATAGACCTTCGCCGCGTGGGGCCCGGTCTGCTCGACCAGGGCCTGACCGCGCAGCACGCGGGTGCGCTGGGTCAGGTCGAGGTCGGTCTGGGAAAAGGTCTGCAACGCCAGGGGTATGCCCAGCAGGCGCTCCCAGACCAGCAAGGCACGGTGGCGCTCGGTTTCGTTCATCGGTTGCAGGTTGTCGGCCATCAGCGAGAACGTACCGTGGGCCAGGCGTTCGCGGTATTGCTCGCTGCGCACCTGGTTGAGCAAGTGCAGCGCCAGCACGCCGAGCACGGCCACGAGGATCAGCGCCGCGCACATGCCGCCGTAGATGCGCAGGAAGATTGAGTTCACAGCGTGCAGGCTTCCGGAACGAACAGATAACCTTTGCTGCGCACGGTTTTGATCAGCCGTGGATGGTCCGGGTCGTCGCCGATTTTCGGGCGAATGCGCGAGATGCGCACGTCGATGGAGCGGTCCTGGCCGTCATAGCCAATGCCGCGCAGGGCAGTGAAGATTTCTTCCCGGGACAGGATGCGCCCGGCGTTGGCCACCAGCAGCCACAGCAGGTCGAATTCGGCGCTGGTCAGTTCAATGCCATGGTCATTGAGCCAGGCTTCGCGCAGCGCGTTGTCCACCACCAGCGGGCCGAACTGCAAACGGCGGAGTTTTTCCGGGGCCACTTCCGGCGCTTCACTGCGCCGCAACAGGGCCTGGATGCGCGCCAGCAGCAAGCGCGGGCGCACCGGCTTGCAAACGTAATCGTCGGCGCCCAGGTCTAGGCCGAGAATCTGGTCGGCATCGTCGGTGCGGGCAGTGAGCATCAGGATCGGCCCGTCGTACTTGTCGCGCACCTTGCGGCAGATGCTCAGGCCATCCTCGCCGGGCAGCATCAGGTCGAGGATCACCAGGTCCGGTTGCTCCTTGATGATCCGCGCGGCGGCCAGGGCGCCGTTGCCTTCGATGGCCACGCGCAGGCCATTGGCTTCCAGGTAATCGCGGGTCAGTTCGGCCAGACGCTGGTCGTCTTCCACAATCAATACCTGCCAGGCTTCTTGCTCCACGGGTGACCTCTGCTTGCCAACAACACTTATAAGGAAGGACCCGCCCGTCTTTTTGTAATGATTCGGGAGGATAAGAATGCTTGCGCAACGCCCGATTGTATAAACGCCGCTCGCCTGGAACACAAGCCGGTAAATGCGTTCGGACAACGCGGTTTTTTGTGATAGGGTTCGCGCCCTTAAAAAACCGCCCGAACCGTTTCAGCTCATGAAAATACCATGACAAACGGTCTACTCCAGTAGGGTCGCGGCCTACACGCCGTTTCCACGTTTCACACACAATTTACGCACAGGTTTATCCACAGGTAGTACGTTGCAATCGCCCCCCAAAACGCATTATCTTGTAGCTCGGCGCCAAAAAAACCCTACATGTAGGGTTTTCGTCCAAAAACCAAACACAAACCAGACACCGATTTCAAGCGCTTTTATTGCCTTTGTCTGGTTGAACCAAACGTATTTTCAGAAGCCCAAACCGCTCGAGCGGATGGCTACTGTTTTTGAGCCCCAAGAGGCAAAAACGGTACGGGTGTTGCAGTCCATAACTGTCACCCTCAAAGGAATTCGGTTTTCAGCTTACGGCTTGAAACCAAAGACTTCGGCATGGAAGCGGCGCTCAAAAGGCCCTTCCTGAACTGTCCCGAAGTTGTTATGCCCGGCGCTCGCCGGTTGTAGTGCTTCAGGACGGAACGGTGGGCACCGTGATGGTGCCCAAACAAACATAGAGAATGTGGAGACACCCCCCCATGCAAACCGACACAACTCGCGAGAACCCGCAGGGCACCTTGCCGCAGGCCACTGATTCGACTTCGGATCTGTCCGCCACCGCGCCTGGCCAACTGCGCGTGATCAAGCGTAACGGCACTGTCGTTCCTTACACCGATGACAAAATCACCGTCGCGATCACCAAAGCGTTTCTCGCAGTTGAGGGCGGCACCGCTGCCGCCTCGTCGCGAATCCATGACACCGTGGCCCGCCTGACCGAACAAGTCACCGCGACCTTCAAGCGTCGCATGCCTTCGGGCGGCACCATCCACATCGAAGAAATCCAGGACCAGGTCGAACTGGCCCTCATGCGTGCCGGCGAGCAGAAAGTGGCCCGCGACTACGTGATCTACCGTGACGGTCGTTCCAAAGAACGCGCCGCCCACGCGCCGGCCGAAGCAGCGGTCAACGCTCACCCCTCGATCCGCATCACCCGCGCCGATGGCACCTTTGCGCCTCTGGACATGGGTCGCCTGAACACCATCGTCACCGAAGCGTGCGAAGGCCTGGAAGAAGTCGACGGCGACCTGATCCAGCGCGAAACCCTGAAAAACCTGTACGACGGCGTGGCCCTGACCGACGTCAACACCGCCCTGGTGATGACCGCCCGTACCCTGGTTGAGCGTGAGCCGAACTACTCGTTCGTCACCGCCCGCCTGCTGATGGACACCCTGCGTGCCGAAGGCCTGAGCTTCCTGGAAGTCGCCGACAGCGCGACCCACCACGAAATGGTCGACCTGTACGCCAAGGCCCTGCCTTCGTACATCGCCAAAGGCATCGAATTCGAATTGCTGAACCCGATCCTGGCCACGTTTGACCTGGAAAAACTCGGCAAGGCGATCAACCACGAGCGCGATCAGCAGTTCACCTACCTGGGTCTGCAAACCCTGTACGACCGTTACTTCATCCACAAGGATGGCGTGCGTTTCGAACTGCCGCAGATCTTCTTCATGCGCGTGGCCATGGGCCTGGCAATCGAAGAGAAGAACAAAGAAGACCGTGCGATCGAGTTCTACAACCTGTTGTCGTCCTTCGACTACATGTCTTCGACTCCGACCCTGTTCAACGCCGGCACCCTGCGTCCACAGTTGTCGAGCTGCTACCTGACCACCGTGCCGGATGACCTGTCGGGCATCTACCACGCGATCCACGACAACGCCATGCTGTCCAAATTCGCAGGCGGCCTGGGCAACGACTGGACGCCGGTTCGTGCCTTGGGTTCGTACATCAAGGGCACCAACGGCAAATCCCAGGGCGTTGTTCCGTTCCTCAAAGTCGTGAACGACACCGCCGTCGCCGTTAACCAGGGTGGCAAGCGCAAAGGCGCTGTGTGTGCCTACCTGGAAACCTGGCACATGGACATCGAAGAGTTCATCGAGCTGCGCAAGAACACCGGTGATGACCGTCGTCGTACCCACGACATGAACACCGCCAACTGGATTCCTGACCTATTCATGAAGCGCGTCTTCGATGACGGTCCGTGGACCCTGTTCTCGCCATCCGAAGTGCCGGACCTGCACGACCTGACCGGCAAGGCCTTCGAAGAGCGTTACGAGTACTACGAAGCCCTGTCCCAGTACCCGGGCAAGATCAAGCTGTTCAAGACCATCCAGGCCAAAGACCTGTGGCGCAAAATGCTGTCCATGCTGTTTGAAACCGGCCACCCATGGCTGACCTTCAAAGACCCGTGCAACCTGCGCAGCCCGCAGCAGCACGTGGGCGTGGTCCACAGCTCGAACCTGTGCACCGAGATCACCTTGAACACCAACAAGGACGAGATCGCCGTTTGCAACCTGGGCTCGATCAACCTGCCGAACCACATCACCAACGGCAAGCTGGACACCGCCAAGCTGGAACGCACCGTGAACACCGCCGTTCGCATGCTCGATAACGTGATCGACATCAACTACTACTCGGTGCCACAAGCGAAGAACTCCAACTTCAAGCACCGTCCGGTCGGCCTGGGCATCATGGGCTTCCAGGATGCGCTGTACCTGCAGCACATTCCTTACGGTTCCGATGCAGCCGTCGAGTTCGCCGACAAGTCGATGGAAGCGGTCAGCTACTACGCCATCCAGGCTTCCTGCGACCTGGCCGATGAACGTGGCGCCTACGAGACGTTCCAGGGTTCGCTGTGGTCCAAAGGCATCCTGCCGCTGGATTCGCAACAGATCCTGATCGAGCAACGTGGCCAGAAGTACATCGACGTTGACCTGAACGAATCCCTGGACTGGGCACCGGTTCGCGCCCGTGTTCAGAAAGGCATTCGTAACTCCAACATCATGGCCATCGCACCGACCGCCACCATCGCCAACATCACTGGCGTCTCGCAGTCGATCGAACCGACTTACCAGAACCTCTACGTGAAATCGAACCTGTCGGGCGAATTCACCGTGATCAACCCGTACCTGGTTCGCGACCTCAAGGCTCGCGGTCTGTGGGACTCGGTCATGATCAACGACCTGAAGTACTACGACGGTTCGGTTCAACAGATCGAGCGCATCCCGCAAGAACTCAAAGAGCTCTACGCGACAGCATTCGAAGTGGACACCAAGTGGATCGTTGACGCGGCCAGCCGTCGTCAGAAGTGGATCGACCAGGCTCAGTCGCTGAACCTGTACATCGCTGGCGCTTCGGGCAAGAAACTGGACGTGACCTACCGCATGGCTTGGTACCGTGGCCTGAAAACCACTTACTACCTCCGCGCCCTGGCTGCGACCAGCACCGAGAAGTCGACCATCAACACCGGCAAGCTGAACGCTGTTTCCAGCGGCGGCAACCACGGTGAAGATTCGGTCCTGGCGGCTCCGGCCGGTCCAGCTCCAGTGCCGAAGGCTTGCGCCATCGACGAGCCGGATTGCGAAGCTTGCCAATAAGCTGAGCCGGTAGGCGCCTGACGGCGCTGACCTGAAACCCCCGATCAGTCCTCTGGATTGTCGGGGGTTTTCTTTTGGGCGGTCTTTGAGTTTAAGAGATCGCAGCCTCGTTTCACTCGACAGCTCCTACCGGGGCGTTTGATTTATGGCTGGTGCCGTGACCTGAAACCATTTACTACCTCCGTGCTCTGGCAGCGGCGAGCATGGTGAAGATTCGGGCCTGGCGGCTCTGGCCGGTTCTCTGGGTTGTCGGGGGAGGCTTTTGGGCGGTCTTTGAGATCAAGAGATCGCAGCCTCGTTGCACTCGACAGCTCCTACCGGGGCGTTTGATTTATGGCTGGCGCCGCGACCTGAAACCATTTACTACCGCCGTGCTTTGGCGGCGGCGAGCATGGTGAAGATTCGGGCCTGGCGGCTCTGGCCGGTTCTCTGGGTTGTCGGGGGAGGCTTTTGGGCGGTCTTTGAGATCAAGAGATCGCAGCCTCGTTTCACTCGACAGCTCCTACCGGGGGGCTTGATTTATGGCTGGTGCCGTGACCTGAAACCATTTACTACCGCCGTGCTTTGGCGGCGGCGAGCATGGTGAAGATTCGGGCCTGGCGGCTCTGGCCGGTCCTCTGGGTTGTCGGGGGGGCTTTTGGGCGGTCTTTGAGATCAAGAGATCGCAGCCTCGTTTCACTCGACAGCTCCTACCGGGGCGTTTGATTTATGGCTTGGTGCCGTGACCTGAAACCATTTACTACCTCCGTGCTCTGGTGGCGGCGAGCATGGTGAAGATTCGGGCCTGGCGGCTCCGGCAGGTTCTCTGGGTTGTCGGGGGGGGGGCTTTTGGGCGGTCTTTGAGATTAAGAGATCGCAGCCTCGTTGCACTCGACAGCTCCTACCGGGGCGTTCGATTTACTGTAGGAGCTGTCGAGTGCAACGAGGCTGCGATCTTTTGATCTTTATCCTGCGGGCATAAAAAAACCCCTCTTTCGAGGGGTTCTTTATGCCGCGCTACCCAGCATCAGGTCATCTGAATGATGGTCTGCATGATGGTGCTTTGGGTGGAGATGGTCTTGGCGTTCGCCTGGTAGTTGCTCTGCGCCTTGATCAGGTTGACCAGTTCGTTGGTCAGGTTGACGTTGGACTCTTCCAGGGAGTTGGAAGCGATGGAACCCAGGGTCCCGGTTTCCGGAGCGTCATAGCCTGGGATACCCGATGCGAACGTTTCTTTCCAACTGGTGCCGCCAACTGCTTGCAAGCCTTGTTCGTTGGTGAAGCTAGCCAGCGCAACCTGGCCGATGGCCTTGCTCTGGTTGTTGCTGAAGTTGGCGAACAGAGTGCCGGTCCCGTCGATGGTCAGGTTGGTGATCTGGCCAGTGGCGTAACCATCCTGAGTCGGGATCGAACGCGCGGTGTCTGCGTTGTACTGGGTGGTCTTGGCCATCGAGATGGTCACGCCTGCCGGGTTGGCTGCGGCGCCGTTGGCGCTCCAGACACCATTGGTCACGGTGCCTGGTACCCAGTTTTTGATGGTCAGGTCGCTGCTGATGATCGGTGCGCCACCCGCCGGGTTAGGCGTGCTGACGCTGGTCAGCGTACCGGTGGCATCGAAGGACAAGGTCGAGGCGATCGGCGCGGTGACTTTCGGATCGCTGCCGGTGGCATCCGGGTTACGGCCATCAACCAGGGTGTAGGTTTTCCAGGTGTTGGCACCGGTTTTCACCAGGTACTGATCCATGGTGTGCTGGTTGCCCTGGCTGTCGTAGATCGGGGTGCTGAACGATTTGGTGTAAGTCGCCGTCAGCGTCGGGTCGAACTTGCCGGCCGGAACGGTATCGTCGATGACCGCCGCCGTGGAGTTCAGGTTGATCGTCGAAGTCACCAGCGACGTGGTTTTTGGCGCCAGGTTCGAGGTGTCGAGTTTCAGGTCGGTCAATACGCCGTTGATGATCTTGCCATTGGCATCCACACCGTAGCCTTGCAGACGCGAAGAGTAGTCGGTGTTGGTGATGAAGCCGTTGCTGTCGACCTTGAACGTACCGTTACGGGTGTAGGTCGTCGAGCCGTTGTCGCTCAGGGTGAAGAAACCCGAACCGTTGATGCCCATGTCCAACACGTTGCCGGTGTTGTTGATGTCACCCTGGGTGAACTGCTGGGACACGTTAGCCAGGCGCACGCCGCTACCGACGACCTTGCTGCCGCTGCCGAGCTTGGTCGCCGAATAGACGTCTTCAAATTCGGTACGGGAGGATTTGAAACCGGTGGTCGCGACGTTGGCGATGTTGTTACCGGTCACATCCAGTTGTTTGTTGGCTGCATAGAGACCGCTAAGGCCGATATTGAAAGACATATTCCACTCCTCTGTGCCGGGTTAGTCGGCTCTATATACCAATGGTCTGAACTTTGGACAGGGCAACCGGGCCCAGGCCTGCGAGGTTGAGCATCAGCTCGCCGCCAGTCTGGCTCAGGGTCACGCTGTTGACGGTGGCCGGCAGGTAAACCGCCAGGTCCGTCGCCGTGCCGTTGATCGGTGCACTGGCCTTGATGGTGTAGGCGCCGACCGGAACGGCGGCGCCGCTCGAATCCTTGCCATCCCACGTGAAGCTGGAACTGCCGACTGCGCGGGTGCCCAGGTCGATGGTCCGGACAGTTTTGCCCGTGCTGTCGGCAATGGTTACCGTGCCGCTGGCGATCGACGAAGTCAGGTTCACCGAGCCGGTAACGGCTTTGGTTGGATCATCGACCTGAATATTGTTGGTCTGCACGATCACTGAACGGCCGACCAGGGACGAAGCCTGCAACGCCTGCGAAGAGTTGTAATTGCCGGCAATCGAGCTGACGGTGCTGTTGAGCGTGGTGATGCCTTCCAGACTGCTGAACTGGGCCAACTGAGCGACGAACGCACTGTTGTCCTGCGGATCGAGCGGGTTCTGGTTTTTCAGCTGGGTCACCAGCAATTGCAGGAACGCGTCCTTGCCCAGGGTCTGGCCGCCAGTCGCGCTGTTAGTCGCGGAGGCGATGCCGCCGGAGGAGGAGCTGCTGGCCTTCACGGACGAATTCGCCAGAATGTCGTTTATGCTCAGGCTGCTGGTGGTATCGGTAACACTCATCTGAGTCGCCCCTTATCACTGACCGAGGGTCAGGACCTTCTGCATCATGGTTTTGGCGGTGTTCATCATTTCGGCGTTGGTCTGGAACGAACGGCTCGCGGAAATCATGTCGGCCATTTCTTCGACGACGTTGACGTTCGGGTAGTAGACGTAGCCCTTGGCGTCAGCGGCCGGATGGTTCGGCTCGTAGCGCGCTTCAAGGTTGCTCTGGTCTTCGACCACGCCCATCACTTGCACGCCTTGACCGGCAGCGTCCTGGTTCTGGAACAGCGAATCGCTGCCGCCGCTCTGGCCGCCCTGAAACATGGTGGCGAATACTGGATGGCGGGCGCGATAGGTCTTGTCGATGCTCGACGAGACGGTCTCGGCGTTGGCGATGTTCGAGGCAACGGTGTTCAGGCGAGTGGTCTGGGCACTCATGCCGCTACCGGCAATGTTGAAAACACTGGCAAGTGACATGACTTACTCTCCACGCAGGGCTGAAACCAGCCCTTTGAATTTGCTGTTGAGCAGGGTGAAGCTGGCCTGGAAGCCGACGGCGTTTTCCGCGTAGTTTGACTGTTCCAGTTGAGCGTCCACGGTGTTCTGGTCGATCGACGGTTGCATCGGCGTGCGATACAGCAGCGACTCGTCGCCATTGCCCAGGCCTTCGGCTTCGATATGACGGCTGTTGGTCATGTTCAAGGCGAAAGTACCGTTCTTGGTTTTCTCGTTCTGTGCGGCAAGCACTTTGGAGAAGTCCAGATCCCGAGCCTTGTAGTTCGGGGTGTCGGCGTTGGCGATGTTGTTGGCCAGGACTTCGGCACGCTGAGCGCGGAAGCCCAGGGCCTGTTCGTGGATACCGAGCGCTTTATCGAAGCTGATGCTCATGTCGGGAAACCTTCGGGTGACCTGATTTTTCGTAACAGAGACATAGCAAGCGGCGTGCCAATTCAAAAAAGGCCATAAACCGGGGCTTTGCGGGCATCGGCAAAGCGGCAATGCCAGAAAAGCGGCAACGGGTTTCCGCCGCCTGCCGCTTTTCTGCCGCTTTCCCGGGTTGCCCCCCGCTCGCTTTCCCGGACTGCACCCGCCCTCCCGTAGGAGCTGCCGAAGGCTGCGATCTTTTGATCTTGATCTTGATTTTCTCCCGGGCCGCCGAAGATCAAAGTCAAAAGATCGCAGCCTTCGGCAGCTCCTACGTGATGCAAAAGCGGCAGGCATAAAAAAGGGAGTCCTTGAGGACTCCCGTTTTTTTATGCCTGCCGCTTTTGCATCACTTCGCCTGGTAAATGATCCCCGGGCTGCACTGAACCATTTGGTAATGATCCGGCAAACCGTTCAGCGCTTCGGAAGCGCCAAGGAACAGGTAACCACCCGGCTTCAGCGTGCTGTGAATACGCAACAGGATGTCTTTCTTCACCTCGGCGGAGAAGTAGATCAAC
The DNA here is from genome assembly GCF_037049705.1 of Janthinobacterium sp. LPB2021202312-11-4. Lineage (NCBI taxonomy): Bacteria > Pseudomonadati > Pseudomonadota > Betaproteobacteria > Burkholderiales > Oxalobacteraceae > Janthinobacterium > Janthinobacterium sp. LPB2021202312-11-4. The sequence continues at coordinate 203,418 of NZ_JBAGKV010000009.1, forward strand.
ACGTTGCGGCAGAACACGATGTCGAACTTGCCCAGGGCTGCGTAGCTATCGAGCAGGTTGAACGAACGAAACTCCACCCGGCTCTTGATCGGCGCCTTGATTGCCCAGCGCCCCGGCCCTTTCGGATCGAAGTAACGTTGCAGGCGCTCAGGCGATAAGCCGCGACCGATGGCCAGGCTGTCGTACTCGCCAGTCTTGCAGTTGGTCAGCATGGTGCCCGACAAGTCGGTGGCCACAATTTGCGCGCCCATCTTCAACTGACCCATGTTGACCCGCTCGAACTCGTCGATCGACATCGACAACGAATACGGTTCCTGACCCGACGAACACGCCGCCGACCAGATGCGCAGGCGCTGACCGGGAGCCGCCTTGATCGCCTCGGGCAGAACCTTGTTCTTCAAGACTTCAAACGGATAGGTGTCACGAAACCACAGGGTTTCGTTGGTCGTCATGGCATCGACCACCATTTCGCGCAAACCGCTGCGCGGTTGGGTCTGGATGCGCTGAACCAGCTCACCCAAGGATTTGATGCCCTGCTGTTCCATCAGTTTGTTGAGACGGCTCGAAACCAGGTACTGCTTGTTTTCACCGAGCAAAATGCCACAGGCTTTTTCCAGGAATACCCGGAACTGTTCGAAATCCAAATTACCCGTAGACAAAGATACAGCCTCTTAAATCGTGTTGACCGCCAGGGGCAAAAGGCCCCTAGCTGATGTCTGCTGCTTTGATCCGGTCGACTACCCGGGATGCCAGGTCATCAGGACGGAATTTGGCAAGGAAGTCATCGGCACCGACTTTCTTGACCATCGCCTGATTGAACACACCCGACAACGAAGTATGCAGGATGATATGAAGCTTTTGCATGCGCGGGTCGGCGCGGATCTCGGCCGTCAGGGTGTACCCGTCCATCTCCGGCATCTCGATGTCGGAGATCATCATCAGGAACTCTTCTTCCGGCTTCTTGCCCTCGTCGACCAGTTTGCGCAGGTAATCCAGCGCTTGCCGACCGTCGTTCAACGCTACCACTTCGACACCGATCGTCTGCAGGCAACGCGTCACCTGCTTGCGCGCCACCGACGAGTCATCGACTGTCAGCACCCGCAAGGACAACGCCTTGTGCTGGGTTTCGACATCGACCACACCGACCGAAATCGCTTCCGGCGTCGGCGCCACCTCCGCGAGGATCTTCTCGACGTCGATGATTTCGACTAACTGATTGTCGACCCGAGTCACAGCCGTGAGGTAGTGATCGCGTCCAGTGCCCTTGGGTGGCGGATGGATCTCCTCCCAGTTCATGTTGACGATGCGCTCTACCGACCGGACCAGGAAACCCTGAGTCTTGGTGTTGTACTCCGTGATAATCACGAAGGGATTGCTTTGATCTTTAAGTGCACCGGCACCGGTGGCCATCGCCAGATCGAGGATCGGGATGGTCGCCCCACGAATATTTGCCACACCGCACACGACAGGACTGGACTTGGGCATCAGAGTCAGCTTGGGGCATTGCAGCACCTCACGTACCTTGAACACGTTGATCCCGTAGAGCTGCTGACCGTCGAGACGGAACAACAACAGCTCCAGGCGATTCTGCCCTACCAGTTGCGTGCGCTGGTTTACCGAATCCATTACACCAGCCATGCCCAGACTCCTACACCAACGCTAAGTTGTGTTGCGACGCACATTCATCACTAAACGGCACGGCGCTTGCTTTTTAACCTGTATGAACGATCAAACGACATTTTTCCGACGCCTGACATCACACTACCGCAAATTGCTTTGCGCGATGTCGGCTGTCTGCCTGCTAACCCCTGGCGGCCCTGCCGTTGCTGATGCGGTTACCTTGCCTGACATGCTTATCGGCGTCACTCAGGGCTTTCTTGAATTCACCGTAGAAGACTATCTGGCCACCAGTCAAACGGAAGGTCGCTATGAAATCGAGGTCAAGCAGCTCGATCCGCGACTGCGCATGCCTATGTGCGACAAGGAATTGACAGCGTCCCTGGAGAGCCCGGCAACACCGATCGGCCGGGTGACCGTCAAGGTCCGTTGCGAGGGCGCTTCCCCCTGGACGGTGTTCGTGCCCGCTCAAGTCCGCCTGTTTCGGGAGGTTGTGACCACCACCCGGCCCCTCAAGCGCGCCGGCATCATTGAGCCCGGCGATGTCGTTTTGCGTGAGCGAGACATCAGCTCGATCAACCAGGGTTATTTCACCTCGGTGGACCAGGCCATCGGGCAGAAACTTACCCGACCAACGGTCGCCGATCAGGTCATGACCCTGGTTCATCTGGAACAGGCCGAAGTCGTGCGCAAAGGTGACCAGGTGGTGATTACCGCCCGCAGTGGTACGCTCAGCGTGCGCATGCCCGGCGAAGCCCTCTCCAATGGCGGCCTGGCCGAACAAATACGGGTGAAAAACCTCAATTCAATGCGGGTCATCAAAGCGCAAGTCACCGCGCCTGGCCAAGTGGAAGTGTCCATGTAGGGCGCGGTGTGTGGTGAAGCTATGGCGCGCCGCTTGGCTGTTGCCTAAACTGTGCCGATGCAGCGCTGGCGCTTGCAGCTCATTGCGTAAATGAGCCTAAAGTTTTCGCAGGTATTGCCGAAAACATGGCAAGCGTCCAAATACCCAGAGGTTTTTTGATCATGGTCATCGATTTCAGCCGTTTAAACAGCTCCTCGTCACTTACGGGCAGTACACGTACCAGCGTTGCCAAGGAAACTGCCGATGCCGGCAAATCCGCGCCGCTGAATACCCCGGCCGAACAGGCCAGTACCGTCAAAAGCGGGGAATCGGTCCACCTCAGCAATGAGGCTCAACAGTTGCAAAAGGTCACTGACAAGCTGCGCGATCAGCCTGCCGTCGACAACGCCCGTGTGGCCGAGTTGAAAGCAGCGATTGCCGATGGCAGCTATAAAGTCGACAGCAACCGTGTAGCCAGCAAACTGCTCAACTTCGAAGCCCAGCGCTAGGCCCACCGCCTGCGCCAGGCTTTTGGACGCTTAAAACCCAAGGCCAGCCATGCACGACACTAATCTACTGCAACTGATCACCGACGACTTTGCTCCAGCGCAACACTTGCTGGAGTTACTGCAAACCGAGTCCCTCGCCTTGCACGGTCGCGACATGCCACTGCTCGAAGAAATTCTGGCGCAGAAACAGGCATTGATCATCTTGCTCGAACAGCATGGCCGCAAGCGCAGTGAAATTCTCGCCAGCCTCAACCTGCCCATCACACGCGACGGTCTAGTGCAACTCGCCAGCCATTCGAGCATTGGCGACCAGTTGCTGGAACAGAGCGATGTGTTGACCGATCTTCTGGCTCAGTGCCAGGCGACCAACGTCAAGAATGGCCAGTCGATCCTGAGGCAGCAGGCCGCCACAGCCAATCAGCTGAAAATCCTCACCGGTGGCGAACCTCCAGCGCTGTATGATGCCCGCGGATCAACCGCCAAGCTTGCGAAGCCACGTCCGCTCAGTCAGGCTTGAACCCCGCCGATGAGCTCGCCCTATCAAGACGCGAAACATACTGGCAGAATGCCGGCTAGCAGTCATATTTTGTCTGGAGATTGATGAACCGTGTTCAATGCCTCAAGCGCGGAAGACGCTCCGCAACCACCCAAGGTGCTTACCACACCGATGGAGATCTCCGGCAACCTTCGGCAGCTGCAAGACAGCCATGACCCGCTGATCATCACGTTCCATGAGCGCAGCCAGCGCTTCCAGAGCTATCTGGTGGACATCGACCGTGACAGCAACATGATTGCCCTGGACGAGATGATCCCCCGCGACGGTGAACGCTACCTGCTGGCCGGCGAACCCTTCCGGGTCGAAGGCTTTCACGACGGCGTGCGCATTGCCTGGGAAAGCAACGGCCCGCTGACCATCGATGAATCCGGCGGTAGTCGCTGCTATCGCGGCGCGCTGCCGACTGAAGTGGTCTATCACCAACGTCGCAATGCCTTTCGCGCAGCCTTGAAGCTGGCGCAATTGGTCAATGTCGAGCTGGGCGGGGAAAAGCTCAAGTCGCCGATCAGTGGCAAGTTGCTCGACATCTCCGCCACCGGTTGCAAGCTGCGTTTTGAAGGTGACATCACCTCCAGCCTGCAATTGGGTCAGGTCTACGACCGCTTCATCGCCGCCCTGCCCTTCGGCAGCATGACGGCACCGGTTGAGCTGCGTTACCTGCACTTCGAAGAAAGAATCGCCACCACCTTCGCCGGTGTGCGTTTTCACAACATGAGCGGCCTGGTGCAGCGTCAGGTCGAGCGCTTCGTGTATCAGTTACAGCGCGAAGCCCGTCGCTTCGACAAAGACGACATGTAATTACGAAGCCTCAATAGAAAACGGGCAGTCCCTTGCGGTGACTGCCCGTTTTTTTATGCGTGGATTTTAAGGCCTGGCCTCGGTGAAACTTTGCTCGCGACCGGCATCCGGGTCTTCGGGCTCGTCGGTGACGGCATCGGTTTCAGGCTTTGGCTCGGGCTCCGGTTCAGGCTCGATCGGACTCTGCATCTGATCCTGCACCACCTGCTCATCCACCCGCGGGTCGAGGGCGGCCACCAACGGTGAGCTCGACATGCTGTCCGGCATGGCCACGTGATGCAACGGCGCGTCGTCCACCTGGTGCAGGTTGGTCACCGCTTTCGGGCGAATCCGCCACACCAGCACCAACGCAAAGAAGCTGAAGAACGCGTACAGCATGTGGCTGCCGAACAGTTTCATCAGCACCCCGGCCACTAGCGGCCCGATACTGGCACCGACCCCGTAGGTCACCAGCAGCATCGCTGTCAGGGACACTCGCCGATCACCCTCGACGTGGTCGTTGGAAAACGCCACCGCCAGCGGGTACAGGCAGAACTGCACCAACGAACAGATGAACCCGGCAACAAACAGCACCTCCAGCGGCACCTCGGTCATGATTGCCAGCGGCAACGCGGCCACCGCCAGACACAACGCGAAGCAGCGGATCAGCAGCGCGCGGTCATAACGATCGGACAGCCAGCCCAACGGCCACTGCACCACCAGACCGGCAAAAATACAGGTACCCATGAACAGACCGACCTGTTCCGTCGACAGCCCCTGCTGCGAAGCATACAGCGGCGCCAGACCGTAGAACGAGCCGACGATCAACCCCGCCCCCAACACCGTACTCAATGACTGCGGCACACGTTTGATGAAGAACCGCGGCTCCATCGGCGCCGGATGCAAAGGCGCCGGGTGAATGCGTCGGGTCAGCGCCACCGGCACCAGGCACAACGCGAAACACAGGGCGACCAGCATCAGCAGCTCCAGGCCCAACGCCGGGTGCAGGACCAGAATCAGTTGCCCCAACACCAGCCCCAGGTACGAGGCAATCATGTAGCCACTGAACACCAACCCACGCTGTTTGGCTTCGGCCTGCTCATTGAGCCAGCTCTCGATGACCATGTACTGGCACATCATGCCCAGACCGACGATCACCCGCAAAAACAGCCAGGCCGGTAGCCAGTCAATCAAGCCGTGACCGAGCACCGCCGCGCCGACAATCCCGGCGCACGCGGCATAAGCACGGATATGCCCGACCCGGGCAATCAGCCGATGGCCGATCTTGCCGCCCAGCACCAGGCCGAAATAGTTGGCCGCCATCAACGCACCGACCCACAAGCTGTCGACGTGGTCAGCCGCCAGGCGCAAGCCCAGATACGTACTCAGCAGGCCCGAACCGATCAACATCATCAGCGAGGCGAAATACAGCGCTCGAAAGGATTTCCAGATTTGGCGCATCGGCGTTCCGAGCGGCTCCTTGCAGTGAGTATCGGACTACCGGGAACGATAGCCCGAAGACGACGGGGCGTCAGGCCTGGGCGGCTAAAACACGCCGTTCCCAGGGAGTAATTTCATCAAAGAAGCTGGTCAGCTCCAGGGTCTTCGAAGCGATGTAGCTTTCGATGAACTCGGGGCCAAACAGTTCCTTCGCCAATTGGCTACGTTTCAGACGTTCAAGGGCAGCATGCAAGGTACATGGCAACGAAAGATTATCCGGCACCACGAATTCGCCCTGAATGGCCTCACTCGGTTCCAGCCCGTTTTCGATGCCGTGTAGCCCGGCGGCCAGGCTTGCCGCAATCGCCAGGTACGGGTTGGCATCCGCGCCGGGCAAACGGTTTTCGACCCGGCGAGCCACCGGCGAACTGGCCGGAATGCGCAAACCCGCCGCCCGGTTGTCGTGGGACCAGCAGGCATTATTCGGCGACGCATACGGGTGGCACAAGCGCTGATACGAATTCACATTCGGCGCAAACAACGCCGTGAAGTCGGCCATGCCAGCCTGCTGGCCGCCGATGAAATGACGGAAGGTCGCCGTCGGCTGCCCGGCCTCATCGCTGAACACGTTACGGCCGCTGCCGATCTCGACGATGCTCTGGTGAATGTGCATCGAACTGCCCGGTGTGTGGGCCAACGGCTTGGCCATACACACCACCGTCAGGCCGTGCTTGAGTGCGACTTCCTTGAGCAGGTGCTTGAACAAAAAGGTCTGGTCGGCCAGCAGCAGCGGATCGCCATGCAACAGGTTGATCTCAAACTGGCTGACGCCCATCTCGTGCATAAACGTATCGCGGGGCAAGCCCAGGGCCGCCATGCACTCATAGACTTCACTGAAGAACGGCCGCAAGCCGTTGTTGGAACTGACACTGAACGCCGAATGACCGTCCTCGCGACGCCCGTCCAGGCCCAGTGGCGGCAGGAAGGGTTGCATGGGGTCAGTGTTGGGTGCGAAGACAAAGAATTCGAGCTCGGTCGCCACCACCGGCGCGAGACCGCGCGCGGCATAACGGGCGATGACGGCTTTGAGTTGACCACGGGTCGACAGACGTGAACTCTCCCCAGTCAGTTCCTCCGCATCGCAAATGGCGAACGCCCGGGGCTGCTTGCTCCAGGGCAAGCGGTGGATTTGTGCGGGATCGGCCACCAGCGCCAGGTCGCCATCATCACTGCCATAAAAACGCGCTGGCGGGTATCCGCCCATAATGCATTGCAGCAACACTCCCCGCGCCATCTGCAACCGCCGCCCTTCGAGGAAACCCTCGGCGGTCATGACCTTGCCCCTGGGGACGCCATTCAAATCCGGCGTAACACATTCAATCTCATCAATGCCCGTCAATCGCTGCGCGAGTGAGCGCTGGCCATCGGTTGTCATGACGCAATCCTTGTTGTTGTGCGAGCCGCGAACGGCGCCCCGTACAAAATAGGCACCGCCCGTTCGGAATTTCAAGCAGCGGCAAACAAAAATGCGCAATCCCCGTAGGAGCTGCCGAAGGCTGCGATCTTTTGATCTTGTTTTACAAATCAAAAGATCGCAGCCTTCGGCAGCTCCTACGGGAATTGATCTTTCAGGGGAGATAGAGACTGAAGACACCGCCGCCCAATGGCCCGCCATTGCTGATGCGGGTATAACCGCCAACTCCGTTGCGCTGATGCAGCGCCGCAATCCGCCCCGCGAAGTACAAGCCCAGACCAGTGCTACCGCTGCTTTGGTTGATGCCCTGGACGTAATCGGCCTGGCGCTCGATCATTTCGGGCGGATAGCCCTCGCCATCGTCATTGATGGTCAACACCAACTGACCGGCCTCATCGCTGACCGTGATCAACAGCGCATCCTTGGCGAAGCGGATCGCGTTGTTGATGCTGTTGGCCAGCACCGAAGCGACCAACTCGCGATCGAAGAAACCCAAGGGGCTCAGCGGATCGACCTCGTAGGTCGCCATGATGCCGCGACTGGCAAACACCTCTTGGTGCGCCGCCAATTGCGCTTCGATGAAGTCATCCAGCTCATGGTAGGCCGGTTGCAACGGCATCTGATTGACGCCGAGCTTATAAAGACCCAGCAACTGCACGAGCATGCCGTTGAGGTGGGCGAACTCGAAGTCGATGACCCCTTGTTCCCTGGAGTGCTGCTGATCCGGCAAGCGCGCCAGCCATTGGCTGTGGGCCTGCATCAGCATCGTCAAAGAGTTCTTCATGTCGTGCACGGTAGACGCAATCACCGTGGAGAAATCGAGTACCTGTTCGCTGTCGTTCATTCGCCAAACGCCTTGCTTCGCAGCTTCTGATAACGGGGGAAACGCGCATCGGTATCGGGCATCAGGCCGACCATCTTCAGGCACGCGCGACACTCTTCAAGTTCCACCGAAGGCGCACTGGTGTCAGCACCATGCAGCAACGACTGCGCCATGTTCAGCGCAATACTGATGTTCTTCGGTTGCAGTGCCAGGGCTTTGCGGAACACCTCCCGCGCTTCCACCAGGTTACCGGTCTTATACACCCGCACACCTTGACGGTTGAGGTCGGCGGCGGCGTTACCGGCGTTGAGAATGGTCGGATCGTCGGTCAACTTGGCGATACCCTGCATCACGGTCGGGTCGTCGCCGTAGATTTCCGCACAGTTCTTCAGCATCGAAGCGCCGGCGTCGGCCTGCCCGAGCATTTGCAGTTGCTTGGCCACCAGCAGCGCCGCTTCGGCGCTCATGAACTGCTCCATGCCATCGAGGCGCATCATGGCTTGCTCGGTGAGTTTCTCGGCGGTCTCGGCATCGTTGAGCAACAAACTGGTGGCTTTCATCAACCGCGCGCGAATCTGCAGGCCGGGGTCGGAAGGGTTTTCCTTGGCCACGGCACTGAGGGTGGTGTTGATCTCCAGTCGGGTGCGAGTATCCAGGCCCTTTTCACTGCCTTTGCTGATCAAGGCATGGGCCAGACCCAGATTGCTTTCCGCATCCTTGAAGCGTGACTGGGCCCCCTGTGCCACTGCCTGACGATAAGCCTTGGAAGCCGTCTCGAAATCTTCGTTGGCCATCGCCAGCTTACCCAGCAACGCTTGCCGACGGACCGCCAGTGGCGACAGGCGAATGGCCTCTTCCAGCACACGCTGGGCGCCCTTGGAATCGCCTTCGGCGACCAGCACATCGGCCATGCCGTCATACAACGCCGGCATCATCGGAAACACTTTCAGCGCTTTCTCATAAACGCCTTTGGCCTGGGCAATCTGGCCACGCTTGAACAGCAATTTACCCAACCCGGCAAATGCCCATGGCAAAGGACGATCAGCAATGATGCCGTCGTAGAGGCGCTCCAGCGCTTCGTTCTGGTTCAGGTCGCGCAGGGCATCGGCGCGATAACGCAGGCACAGGGGCGAGTAACGAATGTCCTGCTTGCACAGGGCGATACAGGCGTTGAGCACCTCGACCGGCTTACCGCGATCAAGCGCCTGCAAAATCGGCTTGAGCAAAGTCTTGCGCTGTACCAATCGCTCCAGTCGCTGGGCCAGGCCGGAGCGGTTGAAGGGTTTGGTCAGGTAAGCATCGGGCTCGTGTTCCAGGGCGCTGAGCACCATGGCCTGACTGGTCTCGGCGGTGACCATGACAAATACACTTTCATGGCTGATCAGCTTCTCGATCATCAGGTCTTCCAGCACCTGCTGACCGTTCTTCTTGCCATCGCCCAGGTGGAAATCCTGCAAGATGAAATCGTAGGACTTCTGCGCACACATGCGCAGCGCCTGCTCACCGGTATCAGCGGTGTCGACATCCTTGATGCCCAGTTCACGCAGCATGGACCTGACAGAGCTGCGGAAATCCGAGAAATCATCGACGATCAGAAAACTCTTTTGGTGATACGACAGCATCGAAGATTTCCAGGCAGTTTAAGAAGAACCCAAAGGTAACCATACGGACGAGCTCAGCTTCGCTGCCCCTTTCGGCGCGCAGATGATAGCTGGAGGCCAAAGGCTATCAAGCGATTTCGCATCAACACGAAGGATACTTTCGAGTGGGCGCACGCAAATAGAACATCGGCTGTTCGGGTTATCGGCCAGGAGTGGCATTCCCTTGAAGCGATAGGGCCGCAAACGTGCATTTGGCTGCGTCGAGGCCAACGTTCATGCACACTTGCGACGGTTGCAACTTACTTCTTCCAGAAACCAAGGCTTTATTACTGTGTACATCAATGGACGCTGTGTGTTGTCCGCTTGTGCTCTGCTGTTTACCGAGCATGCGCTGGCGACTGGAATGGACTGTACAAAAGCGGAAAGCGCCGTTGAAAAAACGATCTGCGCGAGTACTGCGGTGTATGCGCTAGATGCTCAGATGGGAAGGGCCTATCGCGCGCTGGTTAATGCCAGCCCCCAGGCACAGGCTGAACTGAGGAAAGCTCAGCGCGTCTGGCTGAAAACTCGTGATCAGTGCGCCGACGATCAGGCCTGCCTCAATCAGAGCTACCAGGAACGCATTCAGTCATTGCAAAAACTGTTGAGTGAGACCGTCGCCTATAAGCCTCTGGAAATCGACAGGTTGGCATCCGAAGATCTGCGACAAGCCATACAAACGGCGAGCAACTCCGATGCGGAATTTCCGCTGGAGCGGACGCTTGAGTCACTTGCGATAAAAACAGGCACCACTCAATTTTCAGATGAGGCAGATGACGACGATGTCGACGAAGCTCATTTTCCAAAGACGATCCCAAAGGGCGTCACGCGGGATGAGTGGAAGGCTCTCACCGCGTCCAAAATCTTGGGCGCTAGCGAGTCCGGTAAAAGCTCTTACACCTTGATGGATCTGGACGGTGATGGACGGCGGGATCTTATTGTCGACACCTACACAGGTGGCACTGGCTTATTTTCTTACGTAGAAACGTACCATCGCACTGCCGATATATTTGTCCGAAGGACGGATGCTCTTGATTCTGAATCGAGTGCTGCCAGCTCTCTTCTATCCATCAATGATCGCGGGGCAAACCAGTCCGTGGACTGGATAAACCTTCGTGGCCGTACTTATGCGGTTTACCGAAACAGTCACTACGGGGTGGATCAGCTTTATCTTCTCAATCCTCTTGAGGTGACAGGCGCAGTACCCATTGTGACGGTTCACTACCGCTATCAACTGTCGATCCCCAAGACTCAAAGCGATGAAGCCAGCGGTAATAGCATGACCCTGGACGACGCACTGCTTGAAACCCTCACTCAGGCACTGGACAAAGTCAGCAAGACTGAAGCGAAAGATATAGGCGAACAGAAAGACCCGCTCTGCCCTATTCCCCCTACCGGCGAAGGTGACGGCGCCTACTACGGTTATGGCCCAGGACATTACACCTTCGAAATTGTCGGTGATTTGCCTGTCGTCATTGGGGACCAGTGCTACATCGGAAGAATGATGGATTGGTTTGGAGGTTACAGCGCCAAGAATGGGTTGGAAGCGCAACTAGTACTGCGTAAACCAGACTTGGAGGAAACCGAACGTAGCTACCAAGTGAATGGCAAACGTCGGATGACCGATGTGAGCACATCAATGGGTAAAGTCGAGGGGGACAATGGCAGTTAGTTGGTTGCCGTGGAGCTTTCGATTTGCGGTACAAAAAAGCCCCATCAGTTGATTCTGATGGGGCTTTTTTTATTTCGCTTTTGGCTGCGAG